>JBDTLH010000102.1:0-11570 GCA_039934875.1 Acidobacteriaceae bacterium
AGATGAGGTTATAAAGGGCAAAGCGGAAGGCGGAGTTGGAGATGCCGCGCCGCACCAACTGGGGTACGTGATGATTGCCAATGCGCAGCGCGATGATGATTGCACCCGCGAGTCCAAAGATTGCGCCCGAGGCCCCCGCGCTGGTCACCATCGGATGCCACATAACGCTTAACAGTGCACTGGTCATGGCGGTGAGAATGTAGATGGCGACGGTGGTCCATCCGCCGAAGATGGTTTCAGAGAGCTCGGCGAGATACCACAGACACCACATGTTGAAGGCGATGTGGATCAATCCGATGTGGACGAAGGCGCTGGTGACCAGGCGCCAGCGCTGTCCCGCGGCAAAAGCAGGACCGTACATCGCGCCCCAGTGTTGCAGGTTCTGCACGGTAGGGCTGAAGGCCGAAACGCCGCCCAGAACCATGGCCACATAGACGGCGATGTTGACGCCCACCAGCAGCAACGTAAAGGCGTGATAGCGCGGGCGCGCGATGGGCGAACCAGTATAAGAGGAAGGCGGGTTCTGGGAGACTACTTCGCCGACGAGCGGCTGATTGTTTTGTTCCACTCTCCCATTCTATGCGATCGAGGGCTGCGGTTGAGTAGAAGCGCATTTTTTGGGCGCGATGTGGCAGAATCGTGGGTTGTCCTTTTTTTGATCGGAGACTGAATGTGAGCCTGCCCGCACGCGCGCTGCTGAGTGTTACTGACAAGACCGGAATTGTGGAATTCGCCAGCCGTCTGGCGGGGCTGGGGGTGGAGATCGTCTCCACCGGCGGCACGTTTAAGCTGCTGCGCGAGGGCGGCGTCAAAGCCATCGAGGTCAGCGACCTCACCGGCTTTCCCGAGATGCTCGACGGACGGGTGAAGACCCTTCATCCCAAGGTGCACGGCGGCATTCTGCACGTGCGCGGCAATGCGGCGCATCGCGAGGCGGTAGAGCGGCACGGCATCCAACCCATCGATATAGTGGTGGTGAATTTGTATGAATTTGAAGAGACAGCGGCGAAGCCCGGCGTTGGATTTGAGGAATTGATAGAGAACATTGATATCGGCGGACCGGCGATGATTCGCTCCGCCGCCAAGAACTTTCTGGACGTTGCGGTAATCACCTCTCCCGCGGATTACGATTACTTGGCGCGGGAACTGGAGGAGACAGGTGCGCTCTCGCTCGATACAAAATGGAAGCTGGCGCAGAAGGCGTTTCGCGTAACGGCTGCCTACGATGCGGCGATTGTGGCGGTGCTGGACCAAGTCCCAGTGGCGGGCGAGATGCCGGTGCCACAATCGGCAGCGGCACAATCGGGAGAGCGCGATTTTCCCGAAAAGTTAAACCTCTGCTTTAACAAACTAGCCGACCTGCGCTACGGCGAGAATCCGCATCAGCGCGCCGCCTCTTACAGCGACGGAACGGCTTTCGGCATCGCCAACGCGCGGCAATTGCAGGGCAAAGAATTGAGCTACAACAATTTGGTGGACCTGCAGGCGGCGTGGGAGCTGGCGCAGGAATTTGAGCTGCCGGCGTGTGCCATCATCAAACACACCAACCCTTGTGGCAGCGCCACTGGACCGGACCTGCAGCATGCCTACTTCTCCGCGCTGGAGGCGGACCCGGTGTCGGCGTTCGGTGGCGTAATCGGCGTGAATCGCGAAGTCGATGGCCCCGCCGCGGAGGAGATCGCCAAGCTCTTTGTCGAGGCGGTAGCGGCGCCCTCTTTCTCAGCGGAAGCAAAACAGCGCTTCGCAGCCAAGAAAAACCTGCGTTTGCTGGAAGTTAAGGCGCTGGCGCGACCTGCATCGCAGTGGAAACAGATCTCCGGCGGGCTGCTGGCGCAGGACGCGGACGCGATCAAGGAAGATCCGACCGCCTGGGAAGTGGTCAGCAAGCGGCGACCTACGGCGGAAGAAATGGCGGCGCTCACCTTCGCCTGGACCGTCTGCAAGCACGTGAAATCGAATGCGATTGTCTATGCCCGAATTGTTCCGGGCAGCGAGGGGTATGCGCAGTCGGTGGGTGTGGGCGCGGGACAGATGTCGCGGGTGGATTCCTGCAAGCTGGGGGCGATGAAGGCGGTGCTTCCGCTGTGTGGATCGGTGGCCGCCTCAGACGCTTTTTTCCCCTTTCCGGACGGCGTCGAAGAGATCGCAAACGCCGGAGCGACCGCGATCATCCAGCCTGGCGGCTCGATGCGCGATAAGGAGGTGATCGCCGTCGCGGATCAGCTTGGGCTGGCGATGGTGGTGACAGGGGTCAGGCACTTCCGGCATTAGAGGGGCAGCAACTAGCAATTAGCAATTCCGCAATTAGCCACCCTGCTTTCAGGCAGGAAGCCCGCGACTTTCTTCTTCGCGGGCCGTCTATATAGCGGTCGCGCACTGAAATGGAGGCGGAATGATGCAGGGCAGAATTATGTACCGGAAATATGTACAATCTTGCTAGGCTGCTCGATGGGGCCATTCCCGGAACTGAGCGGTGAGCTGATTCTGCGTCCGGCGACTTATTTTTGCATCCAACCCGGTGAAGGCGGCGTTTTTCGCGCGAAATCATGATCCCTACCCAACTCCGTACGTCTCTGCTGTGTTTGGCGCTCGCGCTCGGCCCGATGCTTGCCGCCCAGCAGGCCACGCCTGGTACTCCCGCACCTGGCGGTCAGACCACTCAACCTGACCAGTCGGCGCCGAAGAGTATTCCGCCGGATACGAAAGCTCCCAGGGTCGCACCGCAGCCGGGTGGGCAACCCTCAGGAACCACTCCAGCCTCGGCCAGCAATCCTAATCGCGCAGACGCCTATTATCACTTCGCGCTCGCTCACTTGGATGAAGAGATGGTGGCGATCTATCAGCGCCCGGAGTTCGCAAATAAAGCAATTGAGGAGTACAAGCTGGCGCTCGCGGATGATCCGAGTTCGGGCTACTTGAATGCAGGCCTGGCGGAACTCTACTTTCACACCAATCGCATTCACGATGCGGTTACCGAAGCGCAGCAGGTGATTGCGCGCGACCCCGACAATGTGGACGCACACAAACTGCTGGGCGGAATCTATCTGCAACTGCTGGGGGACACGCAGAGCGGCGCGCAATCGCAAACGATGTTGAAGGATGCGATCGGCCAATATCAGGAGATTGTGCGTTTGGCGCCCAAGGATTGGGAGGCGCATCTGCTTTTGGGGCGGCTACACATGCTCAACAAAGAGTTCGCGCCCGCAGAGCAGGAGTTCAAAGAGGTGCTCAAGCAGCGGCCCACGAATGAAGACGCCATTTCATATTTGACGTACCTCTACAACGAAGAGGGCGACAATACCCGGGCGGCAAAGTTGGTGGAGGGTATTCCCGAGGCGCAGCGCACCGCGAAATTGCAGTCCGCGCTCGGCTTTACTTACCAGCAGCAGCACCAGTATAAAAAGGCGGTGGCGGCATACCAAAAGGCGGTCGCGGCCGACCCGGAAAACCTTGATGCGCAGCGTGCCCTGGCGCAGAACCTCTATAGCGACAGCCAGTATCAGGCCGCGCTTACCGAAGAGAAGAAAGTCGCGGAAGCGGACCCGCAAGACGCGCAAACCCTCTTGCGCATGGCGGAGATCGAGCGTCGGCTGGGAGAGTATGACACCGCCTATCAAACTCTGAAAAAAGCCGAGGTCCTGGTTCCGGATTCGCAAGAAGTTCCGTACAACGAAGCCGTCATTCTCGATGCGCAGGGGCGTCCGGATGACGCTGCGAGACTGCTCGAATCTCTGGTGCAGAAGACCGACGGCCGGACCCTGACAGCGGGCGAGAAGAACAATCGGGCGATCTTCATAGAGCGCCTGGGAAACATTTACAAGGCGCAGAACAAGACCCAGCAGGCAGTGGACACTTACCGCAAGCTGCTCGATCTGGGCAAAGAGCAGGCAGAGCGCGGATGGGGCGACATTATCGACGCCTATCGAGACGCCCGAATGTTCCCCCAGGCGACGGCGGCCGCTGAAGAGTCGGTTAAATCCATGCCGGATGATAAAGGGATGAAGCTGACTTTGGCATCCCAGCTCGCAGACACCGGCAAGTTAGATGAGGGCGTCAAACTGGCGGAATCCATGCTGGGCAAGGGCGAGGACCGCGAGGTGTATATCGCCCTGAGCCAGATTTATTCGAGGGCGCGCAACTTCACCCAGGCGAAAGAGGTCCTTGATAAGGCTGATGCCCTTTCCACCAAGCCTGACGAGAAGGACTATCTGAACTTTCTCTACGGCGCCCTCTATGAGCGGCAGAAGAAGTATGACGTTGCGGAGGGCTACTTCCGCAAAGCGCTCGCCAGCGCGCCGGGCAATGCCATGATCCTGAACTATTTTGGATATATGCTGGCGGAGCGCGGCACCCACCTTGAAGAGGCGCTGAACCTGATCAAGCAGGCAGTGGACCAGGATCCGCAGAATGGCGCATATCTCGATTCTCTGGGCTACATCTATTATCGTCTGGGCCGCTATGATCTGGCGGAGCAATATCTCCGCCGCGCGGTCGAGAAGCTGAGCAACGACGGCAGTGTCCATTCTCATTTGGGGGATGTTTTCGCCAAGACCGGGAGGCTCGATATGGCGGCTGCTCAGTGGAAACGGGCCGTGGAAGAGTATGCCAAGGCCCTGCCCGGCGACAACGATCCATCGGAGATCGCCGAGACCCAGAAGCAGTTGGATGACGCACGCGTCAAGCTGGCGAAGCAACAATCCGCTTTGAAGCCGCAGCAGTAGATCGAACTCGAGATTTAATGCGCGGCGGAGCGCGTCAGATTGCTGTCTCTGGCCCGCCGAGTTCCGCGTACAAATCCGATTAGATGGCATCGGCGCCCGTCATGCCTTGCCGCCCGATGCCCACCTCTTGCGCCGGGCCATCGGCGGTTCTTTTGCCGAAAAGGATTGAAATAGCCGGATTGTGGCCAGAATTTTCCTGCTGCATTCTTCGGGATAATGTATCTAAATATAGGAATGCCTTTTACCTTTGCCCATGCCGCCGCGGGATTGCCGCTCCGCCGCTTACCGTTGGTGTGGTCGGCGTTTTTTATTGGCAGCTTTGCCCCCGATTTCGAATACTTCCTGTGGCTCTCTCCGCAAAACGGCTACGGCCACCACTTCCCTGGCATTGTGTACCTCACGTTTCCCGTCGCCGTATTGACGTTGTGGGCATTCCACGCATTCGTGCGCGAACCGATGACTCGATTGCTGCCCGTCCGGGTGCAGCAGCGTCTGATGGCATCCGTCCGCGAGTTCCGATGGTTCGGCGGCGGGTGGTTTGGGATGAAGCACTTCCTGGCGATTATCGCCTCCATTGCGCTGGGCATTGCCACCCATGTCTTTTGGGACTCCTTCACCCACTCCGACACATGGGCAACCTCGCTCTGGCCCGAGCTGCTCACTCCCTACACTCTCCCGCTGCTGGGCACCCGGGCGCTGGTGCAACTCCTACAATTCGGTAGCTCCGTTCTGGGCATGGTGGCGGTCGCGCTCTGGGCGTGGCACTGGTATCGCAACACCCAGCCGGTACGGGAGCTGCCGCGGCGCCGTCTCTCCGTGGTCGATAAAGTGGTACTCGGCGGTTCCATGCTGATGATCGCGAGCGCCGGGGGAGTCATGCGCCTGACCGGTCTTCCCGCGAGTGAGCATACGCGGCGCTACTTTGTAGTGCTGCTGGCGGTCAGCGTGATCGCCCTGATCTGGTGGCAACTGGTTGCCCTTGGCGTGTTGTGGAAGACCACTGAGCGCATCCCCAAAGGCTAGAATTCGCTTGCTAATCCGTGGACGCCCATCTACATTGATTTCTCGGATGGCGCATGGTCATGGGAAAGAGACAGTGGGGATGGTTGCCGGGCGCAGCGGTTGGTTTGCTGCTGGGCATCTCGGCTGGCCTCTCTTCAGTACCGGTAATTGCCGCCATTATTGCCGCGCTCACCGCAGGCCTGCTGGTGCTGCTCGGCGTCAAGAATGCTAAAGATGCTCCCCAGCCGAATGACGACTCTTACGATAGGTCCGGCGTGGGCGTGCGGGTCGCGGGCTTCGCCTTGGTGTGCACCCTTGCGCTGATCGCCGGAGTAGCGATTCGCGCCCACGACTGGCTCGCCCCCTCTCCGTTGAAGATGCAGCAGAAGTGGACCAGCGCCGGCTTCAGCGATGCCGATGCCCACGCTATCGTGCTCTACCAGAAGTTGGGACTGATGTATCCCCGCTCCCCCGCCGCTTCCACTGATGCTGCCGCCGCTCCTCTGGTCGAGGCCAAGGACAGCAAAGGCGCCGGCGCCGGCTCTAGCCTGCTCTTCGCGGGCGGTCAAACCGAGTGCGCATTTCTCAATCGCAGCCAGTACCGCAGTACCGATGCGATGCTCGAAAGCATGTCCCTGCAGGATGCGAAGTTGCAGTCGCTGGCAAAGACGGTTGCGGCGTTGCCCAGTGAGCAGCGCGATCCATTTCTCAAATCGATCTTTGGATTTGTATGCGGATGAAACTGGTCTCCCTCGCTCTCGGCATGGTCATGGCAGTCGCCGCCGCCGCCCAGACCCCCGCTCGTGTGCTGGAGAGTACCAGGAACGCGGTCTTTCGTGTCGATTCGGTAGGCTGCATCGGCGGCAACCGCTCCGCCACCGGATTCTTGTGGAATGGCTCCACGCTGATCGTCACCTCGCTCCATGTCGTCGCCGGTTGCCAGACCTTTAGCGTCTATTCTGAAACCCAGGGGCGCAGCATCCAGGCGGACGTCTCAAAGTCGCTGGGCAGCGCTGATCTTGCCCTCCTGAAACTGCATGAGAGCGTGCGCTTCGCCAATCCGCTGACCTTGCGCGCGGTTAAGCCGTCCGCCCATGAGACTTTGACGGCCCTGGGATATCCGTTGCTGGTCCCCAAAATGGACAGCACCGATGTGATCGTGAAGTTCGGCGGAGGAACGCTGGGCGAAATCGTTCCCGAACAGACGCGGAAGGAACTGGCGCAACGCAACTCTCCCAGCGTCGATCTGCAGATCACAGACTTCCAAGGCTCGCTGCTGAGCGGATTGAGCGGCGCTCCCATCCTGGATGCCCGCGGAGAAGTGGTGGCGATTGGCGATGGCGGCTTGGAGAACGGTACCGTCGGACGCTCGTGGGGCGTGCCCGTCTCCTACCTGGCGCAACTCATGGCGTCGAACGAAAGGCCAACGGCGTTGCAGGGCGATCCACACCTCTTCGCCGCCGAGACCGAAGTGCACCCCGGCGGAGAAACGGTGCAGTGCGGTTCGGGCTCGTTCACCAAGGCGCGCACCATCGGATTCAACGAGATCATGCACTCGACCGATGATCCCGCACGGCTAACGCAAATGGTCAACCTAGGCTTCTATTCCGGCATTGACGCCTCCAGGTTCAGTTATGACATCTACCAGAGTCCCACTGGAGGCGCGGCTTTCGCGGTGCCCGCGGGAGCGCGAGTGCAACCGGTAGAATCGGGAGATCGCGCGGGATGCGTGGTCTATGTGCGGCCCGGTATCGATATGCAGATTCAAATGCAGCCCATGCGCGGACCGGGAGACATGAATGGCGCATCCTATCGCTATGAAAACCTGTCCACGCCGGTCAGCACGTACACCGGTTATGTTGCTCCCAATACGTGGCTGTTGAATCCTGCTTATACGTTCCGCGAGCTGGCGCCCTCTCTCGATGGTCACATGGTCAACCGCAAATTTATTTTGCACTATGTTCCCAATCCGCAGAACGCCTATATGCCCGCCGTGACGGATCAGGCTGCGTTTGAGACCATCGCCGGAAAGGGCAACACGTTTATAGGCACCACGGCCTTTAATCGCGCCTTCAATCCTCAGGCCGACCAGTGGGTAAACTATTGCCACCAGTATCCCAACGCGCAAAATTGCGCTCAAGTGCGTGAATACCAAAGCCTCTGGGCGGAGACCATGCTAGCCGCGTTCCTGACTACTTTTTCGCAGTGATGGCGGAGTCATTGTACAAAATAGCCATTTTAGATAAGATATCCATGAGGACAAGTGGCTATGCGATCAATCTCTGCAACAGACGCAAAGCAGCGGCTTGCTGCTCTGCTTGACACTGTTCAGCGCGAACCTGTGGTCATACGACGGCACGATAGGGACGTTGCAGTGCTACTCAGCGCGGCGGAATACGAGCGATTGCGGGATTTTTACGTCTCGGAGTTTGAGCGTTTCTGCGACCGCGTGGGGGCCCAGGCTGCTGCCCGAGGGATGAACGAAGGCGTCTTGAATTCGCTGCTCTCTGATGAGAAATAGGCAGCGCATCGTCATTGACACAAATGTGTTGATGAGCGCTTTATTGCTGCCTCATGCTGCCCCTGCAAAGGCGGTTCGTAAGGCGCTGGAAAGCGGTTTGCTCTTGATTTCAGAAGCGACCATGAATGAACTTGCCGATGTGCTTGCGCGACCGAAGTTCGACCGTTACATCAGCTTGCCGGATCGAAAGCAGTTTTTGCGCGCGCTCTCACTGCCCGCGGAGTTTGTTCCAGTAGTCCATGCAGTGCGCGCCTGTCGCGATCCCAAGAATGACAAATTTCTGGAGCTTGCTTGCAATGGTTCAGCGCATCTCATCATTAGCGGCGACCAAGATCTGCTTTACATGCATCCGTTTCGAAACATATCTATCTTGAGTCCGGCAGCTTATCTCGCGGTCGATGAAACCGGGTTTTAATCTATCGCTCACGCGAACAAAAACTCCTTCGTCCTTAACTCCTTAATGTGGTCGCGCAGTTTTGCCGCCCGTTCAAACTCGAATTTCTTGGCGGCATCGCGCATCTCGACCTCGAGTTTAGTAATGAACGTGTCGAGGTCCTGTTGTGACGTGAATTCGGGCACTTCGCCACCCATTCCCGCGAGCTCCTCCAGGTCTTCATCGAGAATTCCCGCGAAGGCATAATCCAGCGGACGCGAGATGCTGGTCGGCGTGATTCCGTTCTCGACGTTGAAGGCGTGTTGAATGGCGCGCCGCCGCAGCGTTTCATCAATTGCCGCTTTCATCGAATCGGTCATCTTGTCGGCGTAGAGGATGGCGCGCCCATTCAAATGGCGCGCGGCCCTTCCCATAGTCTGAATCAGCGACCCCTGAGAGCGCAGAAAGCCTTCCTTATCGGCATCGAGAATGGCCACCAGCGATACCTCCGGCAGATCGAGCCCTTCGCGCAGCAGGTTGATACCGATGAGAACGTCGTACTCGCCCTTGCGCAGATCGCGCAATATCTTGATGCGCTCCAGCGTCTCGATTTCGGAGTGCATGTAGCGGCACCGCACGCCTACCTCGGTGTAGTATCCGGCGAGGTCTTCCGCCATGCGCTTGGTCAGCGTAGTCACCAGCACCCGTTCATTCTTGCTCGCGCGGTCGCGGATTTCGTGCAACAGATCGTCAATCTGCCCCTTCACCGGCCGGATTTCGACCTCCGGATCGAGCAATCCCGTAGGCCGGATGATCTGCTCGACGACAACTCCCGCCGCTTTTGTCAACTCATAGGGGCCGGGCGTCGCCGAGATATAGACCGCCTGGTTCACCCGCGACTCCCATTCCTCAAATTGCAAGGGGCGATTGTCCATCGCCGAGGGCAGGCGGAAGCCGTATTCCACCAGGTTTTTCTTGCGCGAGCGATCGCCATGCCACATGCCATGAAGCTGCGGCACGGTAACGTGCGATTCATCCACCACGATCAGCGAATCGCGAGGGAAGTAGTCGAACAGCGTCGGCGGCGGCTCACCCGGCTGACGCCCTGAGAAGTGGCGGGAGTAGTTCTCGATGCCGTGGCAATATCCCACCGACTTGATCATCTCCAGGTCATAGCGGGTGCGCTGATGGACGCGCTGCGACTCGACCAGGCGCCCCTGCTTTTGCAACTCCGCCTCCCACCACGTTAATTCTTCGAGGATGGTGCCGATAGCAGTGCTCTTGCGCTCCGGCTGCAAAACGTAATGCGATTTGGGATAAATGGGCAGTCGCGCATATTTGTGCTTGACAGTGCCGAAGAGCGGGTCGATCTGAGAGAGCGATTCCACCTCATCTCCGAAGAGCTCAATGCGATAGGCCATATCATCGTAGGTCGGAAACACCTCGATGATGTCGCCACGGACGCGAAATGTGCCGCGCCGGAAATCGCCTTCAGTGCGGTCGTACAGGATTTCAACCAGCTTGCGAGTTATGTCCTCGCGCTTGATGCGCTGTCCTTTTTCGAGAAAGAGCAACATGCCGTAATAGGCCTCAGGCGAACCCAATCCGTAGATACAGCTTACGGAAGCCACGATGATGCAATCGCGCCGTTCGAACAACGAGCGCGTGGCGGAGAGGCGCAGCTTGTCCAGCTCATCATTGATGGTCGCCTCTTTTTCGATGTAGAGGTCGCCCGAGGGAATGTACGCTTCCGGCTGGTAATAATCGTAGTAGCTGACGAAATATTCCACCGCGTTCTGCGGAAAAAACTGCTTGAACTCGTGATAGAGTTGCGCCGCCAGAGTCTTGTTATGCGCGATCACCAGGGTGGTGCGGTTAAGCTCTTCAATCACCTTCGCCATGGTGTAGGTCTTGCCCGATCCGGTGACGCCGAGCAAGACCTGGTGCTGGTCTCCGGCGCGAATGCCGCGCGTGAGTTCGTCGATGGCGCGGGCCTGATCGCCGGAGGGAGAGTAGGGGCTGACGAGCTTGAAATCCATAATCTCGATCTTGAGAATCCGTTCGGCGACCGCACAGAGTAATTTCCGCAGGGTGCCGAATCTTTTATTGTAGCTGCGTGAGAGCAGATTCCCAGGTTCAGGCTTTCTCGTTTCAACGACAAACAATTTTACCGGCAAAGAAAGCGATCTCTGGCCCTGCTTTCTTTGTGTCCACCCACCACAATTCGAGGCGACGGTGAGCCTGTCTAGGTTATTCTGTACCGTTGGTCACAACTATGACGATCGAGCCGCAACCTACGACGAATACCGCGCCCATGCCGCAGAAGAAGATTCGCGTTCTCGTCGCCAAGCCCGGCCTCGACGGACACGACCGCGGCGCCAAGGTGATCGCCCGCGCGCTACGCGACGCCGGCATGGAAGTCATCTATACCGGGCTGCGTCAGACCCCTGAGATGATCGTCAACGCCGCTGTGCAGGAAGACGTGGACGTGATCGGCCTTTCCATCCTCTCCGGCGCGCATAACGCCATCGTTCCCCGGGTGGTGGATATGCTTAAGCAGCGCGGCATCGACGACATCACCGTTGTGCTGGGCGGCACAATCCCCGAGCAGGACATTCCCTTTCTTAACCAATACGGCGTGACGGGAATATTTGGGCCCGGCACTCCTATGGCGAGCATCATCAGGTTCATCCGCTCCAATATAAAGCCCAGGGAACTTCCGGCCGCGTAGGTGGTTGCGAGTCACGGATCACGCGCTAAGGTATGATTTGCTACTCTCGAAGCGATGTCCATCTCCATCTCCATCTGCATCATCACTCTCAATGAAGAGGCGAACCTGCCACGAACGCTCGCCAGTGTCCGTTGGGCCGATGAGATCATCGTCGTTGACTCCGGCTCGACCGACCGCACCTGCGAAATCGCACGGGAGTACGGTGCCAAAGTTTACATTGGA
>JBDTLH010000103.1:0-4313 GCA_039934875.1 Acidobacteriaceae bacterium
GAACGGTCCGCAGAATCCAAATGCGGTGACCTATGAGATATCCGCCGAATATGTGCCCGCCACAACGACACCGCCAGCCGCCAAACCCAACGGAGGTGCGCGATGATCGCCAACCGGCAGATGCGGGACCGCTTCCTGGTTGCAATCGTCATCTTGGGCGCGATCTGCCTGATCTGCGTGGTTTACCTGCTGCTTCCGGCGAACCGCAACACCGCACAAAAAGATCAAGCCATCCAGGGCGCGCGCGCGGCGCTGCGGGCGGAAGAGGTGCAGGCGCTGCCTTTGCGCGGACTCGACCAAAAGCTGGCAACCTCGAAGCAGGATATCGCGGGGTTCTATAACAGCAGACTGCCCGACCGCTATTCCGCGATCTCCCAGACCTTGAACGACCTCGCAACCAAGAACAACGTTAAGCTCTCCGGCGTGACTTACAAATCCCAGGCCACCGACCTCGAAGACGTGCAGCAGGTGGCCATGCGGGTGACGCTCACCGGAGAATACGGCAACGTCATGCGCTACATCGACGCCGTGGACCACGCGAAGATATTTTTTCTGCTGGAAAACGTGGGCGTCACCAGCCAGCAGAGCGGGAATATTCAACTTCAACTCACACTGAGCACTTACCTTCGAGGCGGAGCGGCGGCGGGGACGGCGCCAACGGCATGAAGACGGGCACGGAAAATAAAAAGAAGACGATGCTCGCCGCTGTGCTGGGGGTGATCGCAATCATTCTGGTGGCATGGCAGGTAATTCCCTTCTTCTTCGGTGGTAATTCCGCTCCCAGCGCCATCGCGCCGCCGATGGAGACGAATGCCGCCAATCCCGCAGCTACATCGCAGCCCCAGGCGAACCGCGCCAACCGCAATCGGACGCGCGCGACGGCAAAAAGCGCGCCGGTCGTGAATACGCTTGACCCCACGATCCGGCTCGACCTGCTGGCGAGCGCCGAGCAGCAACACTATCAGGGCAGCGGACGGAATATCTTCGAAGCCTATGTGCCGCCGCCGCCGCGACGCCCGGAATCGGACTCTGCGAAGAACACGCCGCCACCGCAGCCCGTCAATCCCGGGCCACCACCGCCACCCCCCATCAATCTAAAGTTCTATGGATGGGCGAGCCAGCAGGGGCAGGCGAAGAGGATATTCTTGTCCCAGGGCGACCAGATTTTCATAGCCTCAGAAGGCGATCTGGTGGCGAACCGCTACAAGGTTGTGCAGATCGGCAATGGCTTCGTCAAGATCGAAGACATCCTCAACAATAACGTGCAACAGATTCCCATGACGTAAAGCAGTTAGCAATCAGTTAGAGCAATTAGCATGAAGCGCCGCCACTCACAATCCGGATACGCGCTGCTCATCATTTTATTGATGGTCACTCTGATGGCGATCGCGCTGGCCGCCGCCGTGCCTGCCATCAAGACCCAGATCCGCCGCGAACAGGAGATCGAGCTGCAACATCGCGGCAACCAATACGTGCGCGCGATCCAGACCTACTATCACAAGTTCGGGCGCTATCCGAATTCCATCGATCAACTGGTAAGCACCAACAACCTGCGCTTCCTGCGCAAGCGCTACAAAGACCCCATGACCGGTAAGGATGACTGGCGCATCATCCACATGGGCGAGGCGAAGTTTCCGCCCAAGATCAAAGGCGCAGCGGGACAAATGGGGCAGCAGATCGGGCAAAATATCGGGACCAGCATCGGATCGAATATAGGCACTGCGCCAAACTCGCCAGGCTTTGCTGGGACCGCAGCCGGCGGAGCCACCCAGAGCACGGCAACGCCTGGTGACTCCTCCTCTGCGCAAACAGCGCAAACCGGCCCGACCGGATTGACCGGACCGCAGCCAGTCGGCGGACTCGGGTTGCAAGCAAACAACGGCAGCGGCACCGGCAGCAGTATCGGACAATCCGGCGCGCCCATCATCGGCATCGCGATTCCCAGCACCCACGATTCGCTGAAAGTTTATAACGAGCGCAAGAAATATAACGAGTGGGAGTTCATCTACGATCCGCGCATTGAGGCCTTGAAGAACGCGGGCGCGGCGGGAGCAGTGGGCGGCGGCGGTGCGGGAGCGGTAAATGGTAATGCTATGGGAGTTGCCGGCGGTGGAATCGGTCCGGGAGCAAACTCCGGCAGCATGGGAATGCAAACCCCGCAGCCGGTACAGCCGCAACCGCAAAATCCCCAATAGCAAAGCCCCCGCCGCAGCGGAGGCTTCATAAACCCAATCAGTTACACGCTGAACGAAGAGCCGCAGCCGCAGGTGCTCTTCACGCTGGGGTTCTCAAATTTGAAGCCCGCCGCTTCCAGCGTCTCCACGTAATCCACCACGCAGCCCTGCAAATATGAAAGCGAGGTCGCATCCACATAGACCTTCAAATTGTCGAAGGTGAGCACCTTGTCCATCATGCCGGGGCCGTTCTCAAACGCCATCGAGTACGAGAAACCGGAGCAGCCGCCGCCCACCACGCCGAGGCGCAATCCAGTGGGGGCGGGATCCTGCTGCGCCATGATCTCTTTTACCTTCGCAATTGCATTGGGCGTGAGGCTCACAGCCGGCGAGGTGGTAACGGGCGCGTCAACTGGCGGCGCTGAAGTCTGTGGGGCGGTGGGAGTGTCCACGGTTGCCATATTTTTGTGCTCCTATAGAAAATCGATTATATCAGTTGGTCATTCTTTGGATGAGAGCGGGTCTCCCCAGGGTGCAACCATCTCCCCAAAGATCATCGCGCCAAAGATCACCGCAACTCTAGCCCCGGCGGCGGGTTCAACCAGGCAGCACAGTCCGACGTCTTACCAGTGCCTCCCTATGAAGAGATATCTTGCCGCAATCTTCCTCCTCCTCGGCGCTGCCGCAGCGCAAACGGACCAATCGCAAGCGCCGCCCCCGCTACAGACGCGCAGTCCCGCCTACCACGATCCGGGCACGGTCAGCGTACATGGCAACGGCAATCCTTATGAGATTCCCGAGGGCAGCACGTTTCTGGTGCGGCTGGATGACCGGCTCGACAGTAATAAGAATGGCCAGGGCAAGAAATTCACCGCCAAGCTCGCGGAAGACCTGGTCACGCCCAACGGCCTGCGGATTCCGCGCGGCAAGAAAATCCACGGACATGTGAGCAGCTCGGGCGGTGGCTTTCACGGCAGCATGTTGCTCAGCTTCACCGAGATCGAGACCAGCCACGGATGGATTCCCCTGATCGCGACCGTGGTAGGCGTGCCCGGCGAGCACGGCGTTCACACCGATAATCGCGAAGGCGAGGGCGAGGGCGAAATTGTCCGCAATGGCATGGACAAGCGCCGCGCTATCGAATCCGCCGCGGCGGGCGCGGCCGTCGGCGCGACTGCGGGCGCACTCGGCGGAGGCGGCAAAGGCGCAGGTATCGGCGCCGGAGCGGGCGCCGCGCTGGGCACCGCCGCGGGCGTCCTCAGCGACCGCGATCTGCGCTTGGATAAAGGTACGCAACTCGAACTGCGCCTCGACCGTCCACTCACTATCCAGCAGAATTAGATTGGGCTGCTAATATGCAAGGGAACGGGCCATCGGATGCGGAGGGACCTGGAATGCGGCGGCTGCTTGCTTCCACCTGCAGATGACTGCTACTACTGCTGCTGTGCGCCAACACCGCGCTGCGGGCGCAGAATGCGCCGCCCATGAATTCCATTGAACTCAACAGCGTGCAGGTCACCGCCCAGGGCAAGTTCGAAGCCGAGCCGGATACCGCCGTGATCACGCTGACGCTCTCTGACAAGCAACCGCAGCAGGATAGGGCCTACAAGAATGTGAGCGACGCGGCGCAACGCCTGCGCGACATCCTCCAGCAGAACAACGTTGACCCTAAGCAGGCGCGCGTCTCTTCCTACAGCATCAATCCTGAATATGACTGGACAAATGCAAAACGCAAGCTGCTCGGCTACACCGTCGCGACCACGGCAACGCTCAAGCTCAAAGATTTCGTGCTCGCGAACAAACTGCTCTCTCAATTCTCCGACCTGCCTTACGCCAGTAATCAGAACCTCAGTTACATCCTCGAAGACATGAACGCCGCCAAGCAAAAAGCGATTGCCGATGGCTACAACAACGCCCGCCTCTATGCCGAGACCGTTGCCCAGAGCAGCGGCCGCCGCCTGGGCGAGTTGCTGCACGCCACCGTGGACACGCAAACTCAAATCAGACCGGTGATGTACGCGCGCAGTGCAGCGCCGCTCGCGGCCGAAGCGCACGCCGCTCCGCCCTCTCCCGCCGCCGATCTGGGGCAGGAGACTACCACCATCACCGCGCAGGTCAATGCCATCTTTCGTTTGCAAT
>JBDTLH010000104.1:0-9054 GCA_039934875.1 Acidobacteriaceae bacterium
GTTTGGCCGCCGCAATCAAGGCTGGAGTCTGCGGCGCGATGGATTGGCCTTCTCCTGTAATCTCGGTGGTGATGCCTTGCGATAGTTTGCTGAGCGAGCGGTTGTCGATGAGCAACGCCATCTCCGACTGGCCCAGCATGTCGATAAATCCCGGAGAAACAACCAGGCCGTTCGCGTCAATCGTGCGCTTCGCCTGCGCATTATCGAGCCTGCCGATGGTTACAATGCGGCCGTCGCGGATCCCGACGTCTCCGGAGACCCAGGGATTTCCGGAGCCGTCAATGATGTGGCCGTTCTTGATAATCACGTCGTAATCGCCGGTGGCGGAATCGGGCGTTGCCGAGGTATTGGTGGTTTGCGCGAACGCGGCGGGCAGAGAGAGTGCGAGCGCCACCCAGGGAAGTATGCGAACCGTTTTGAAGAAAGGCATAGTCTTTATCTTGATCTCGGACGTAGGGGGACTCTGATCAGCCGGTACTCCCCAGCAATATAGTTAATCAGAGACTCCTTAAGCTATAGGAACTCTCTGCTAATAATTCAGATTGAAGTTGAGCACGCCCCAGTAGAGCAGGAACCAGGCAAAGCCGATACAGGCGATAGCGATTACAGTCGCCCCCCAGGCGCTCCAGGCGCCTCGCCGGCGGGAGACGATCATTGTCGTTGCCGCAACCGGAGCTGCTCCTCCCGGAACAGACGCAGCAGTGACCCTGGCGGGGGATTCGACCTTTGCCGAGCGCCACACCCGTACCGCGTTATAGATTGCGAGGATTGCACCTATCACACCGATCACGCCGAGCACCTGCAGCAGGTGCACCCATACATCAAGCCTGCCGTTCAAAACCGTGATGTCGTCCAGCTTGGAAAGGATCGTGACAAAGCCAATCACTACTATAATGTCCACCACACAAACCAGCCGAGTCAGCACTCGCAGGCGGCGCTCACCGGGTGATATTACCAGGCTCCTCCCGTAATGCCTGCGCACCCATGCCGCGATAGGCCAGAGCAACAGTGCAATCACCATGATTGCCAGGCTGCCGAAGAGCACCACATAATTGAAGCCTTTTGATTGGAGCAGTCCCACCCTTTGAAAGACCATGAATGGATAATCGATGCCGAAGGTGGTGCGCCCATCGTACCCCTGATAGAACGCCAACTTCTCCTGGCCGTCGATGTTTTGATAGACCTTGGGTGCGATTTCGCGGAACTGGATCGGCTCTTTGTCGAATCCCTTGAGCTCCTCGACGGTAATCGTGCCGTCAGGCTTGGAGCTGAGTTTGGCCTCGCCGGGCAGGGAGCTGGCGTACATGAAATTACCTTGAATCCGCCGGCTGACCATGTAACCGCCGGTCAGCGCTTTGGCATCGGCGGCGGCTGATGCGATCGCGGGCGGGGTTGCGACCGAATACGGGAAGTAACGATCAAGGAAGGCATGCCACAGAGTTGACCGCCCATCGATGGTCCCATTGCCCGCGCTGTTATAGGAGACAAAGAAGCCGAGGTTGGCGTCCTGCATCAAATGCAGATCACTGTGGAAGTACACCGTGTCGCCGCCATGCCCGATGATGCGGTGCCCATTCAGGCTCTCTTCGTAGAAGCCCAGGCACATGGCATTGAGGGCGTCTCCCGCGGGCAGCGCCTGCCGGGTATGCATCATTTTGACAGTGTCGGGCTGAAGAATTTGCGCGCCGTTGTACTCGCCATTCTGCAATTGCGCGATCATGAAATGCGTCATGTCTATGGCGGAGATGGAAGAGCTTCCCGCCGGCCAGACCTGTACAATTTCAAAGTCCTTTGCCTTTTCCGAGGCAAGCTTGTATCCGCTGGACATCGAGTCTTTCAGATTATCGGGAAGCGGCTGGCGAAAGGTGGCGTGATGCATATCGAGCGGCGTGAAAATATGCTCTTCGATGTACTGGTCATAGGGCTCCCCGGAGGCCCGTTGCACGATGTACCCGGCAAGCGCAGTTGCATAATTGGAATACGACGGAGTGGTCCCCGGAGGATAGACCCGCGCCGGCATATGGTCGATCAGGTAGCTGCGCAGGCTGGTAAGGTCCTTTGGATTTGCCAGGAAGAGGTCCTTCACGGTCTCGCTAAATCCTGAAGTATGCGTCATGATGTTGCGCAGGGTGATCGGCTTTCCGTACTTCTCGGGTACTTTGAAATCGAGATACTGATTGATGTCGGTATCGAGATTGAGCTTGCCCTGCTGCACCTGCTGCATCACCGCCGTCCAGGTAAACAGCTTTGAGATCGATCCCGGACGAAAGAGCGTGTCCGCCGGCGAAACCGGCTTCTTGGTTTTCACGTCGGCGTAGCCATAGCCCTTGGCGAAGATGACTTTGCCATCTTTCACGATCGATACCACCGCGCCCGCGATGTTGTCGCGCTGCAGTGTGATTGGCATCACGCCATCCAGAAACGCTCCAATGTCCGCTGAGTCCATTTGATGAGGCGTTGCCGGAAGAGACGGCGCTGCGGGAGCGGGCCGCGGCTTAGGCACCAGCGGGGCCTTCGCGGGAACCTGACCGAGCGCGGCAAGCGCCAGAGTGAAGGTGAGCGCAGGGACGATTATTGAGGGCCTTTTGCAGCGACGGGCAGCAGAGACAGACGATTGCAAGAATGTATTCATGATGATCTCCGAAGAATGGAGATAAGCCTCAATCCAAACTCGATCTTTGTCAATAAAAAAATGCACCATCTATTGTTTCCGTTTGACTTATTGCAACAGTTGGTGTATTTCTTGCTCGAATCGCCTGTTGAAATGAAAACAATCCTAGCGAAATCGGCGCTCCAGAAACGCAACGGAGAAGCGCGTAAGGAATTCCGCACCTCCCTTGAACAGCGCTTCGCAGGCGCCTCCGAGGGACTGGGGCGCAGCCGGCGCGACCTGATTCGCGCCATACTTGACAATCCCGACGACACTTACTTTCTCTCATCGCGCGCCATGGCGAAGCGCTATGGCGTGGATACCGCAACCATCGTCCGCACCGTGCAAGCCCTGGGCTACGCGCGCTATGCCGATTTCATCACCGACCTGCGCACCCACTTTGTAAGCCGTCTAACCCCCTACACCCTGATGAAGGCGGCGGCAAGCGAAAAACGCAGCATCGCCGACCACATCGCGCACAGCCTGGAAACCGAGCTGCAAAATTTGCACGTGCTGCGCAGCACGCTGCGCTCGCCGGAGGTGATCGAGATCGCCAAGATCATTGATCGCGCCTCGCGCATTGTCATCGTGGGGATTGATTTGGCTTACTCGCTCTCCACTCATCTTGCGTACGGCTTGGTTTCGGTCGGCTACGACGCCGAAGCGCCACTGGGTTCAACCGGAAATCTGCACCAAAAGATCAACGTGCTGGGCGCAAGAGACGTGCTGGTGGCGATCAGCTTCGGGCGCTGCCTGCGCGACACCGTCGAAAGCGCGCAGCGCGCCAGGGAAAGAGGAGCATTCACGTTTGGAATGACGGACAGCAGCACCAGTCCCATCGCGCAGTTTTGCGACGCTGCGTGGATTACTTCGATCGCCAACCCGTCATTTCTCGGATCTTATGTCGCACCGATCGCTGCGATGGATGCATTGATCGTTGCGTGCGCCCATCTCCAGCCGAAACGCTCACTTGAGATGTTGCAGTACAAAGACAGCGAGTTAAGGTCCGGGGCCCGATGGTACTCGGCGGCAACGTCGGGGGAGTACAACCAGAACTTTTCAAAGGAGAACGATCATGCAGCGATCCAGCAGACAAAGACCAGGACATAGAGTTTCCGGTTTCACGCTTATCTCGTCGTTAGCCTTGCTTGCGGCTTCGATGTGGGCAACTCCCGCCCTTCATGCGCAGACTGCGAATACCGGCGCGATCAGTGGCACGGTCACCGACCCGTCAGGCGCGGTGGTTCCGGGGGCACAGATCAAAGTCACCAACGCCGCAACTGGCGAGGTGCGCACCGTAAAGTCCACGGGCAGAGGACTCTACGTTGTCCCTCAGCTCTCTCCGGGGACCTATACCCTGGATGCGACGCAAACCGGGTTCAAGACCGCGAATTTTCCTCGATTGCAGGTCAGCGTTACCGATACGCTGCCGCTCAACATCCATCTTGCCCTGGGCAGCACCACGGAGACGGTCACTGTCGAAGAGGCGGGCCAGCAATTACAAGTTGACTCCAGCACTCTGGGTCGCGTCACCTCGGGGATCGTGGTGAACAATTTGCCGCTGGTGAGCCGCAACTATACCCAGATCATCGCTCTCAATCCCGGTGTGGCCTCTGAGGTCACCAATGCCGGCGAACTCGGGCGCGGCGGCGGCAGCGACCAGAGCGACGCCATTGTCGCCAACGGCGGCTCCAACAATGACAATAATTTTCAGATGAATGGCGTGGAGATCAACGATCTGCAGCACAGCGGATCTTTTAGCGGCGGCGTCGCCACTCCGAACCCCGACACCATTCAGGAATTCAAGGTGCAGACCTCGCAGTATGACGCCTCATACGGTAGAAATGCCGGGGCCAACGTGGACGTGATCACCAAGGGCGGCTCCAACGAATTTCACGGCAACCTCTTTGAATTCTTCCGTAATGAGGCGCTCAATGCCAATGACTACTTCCGCAAGTTAAACAAACAGCCCCGCCCGGAGCTGCGCCAGAACCAGTTCGGTATGACCTTTGGCGGCCCGATCGTGAAAGATAAGCTGCTCTTCTTCACCTCCTACCAGGGCACGCGGCAGAAGAACGGCGTAGATGCCAATTGTTCCAGCAACTTCTCTTCTCCCGTGCTGACTGACGACCGCTCCGCCGCCGCGCTGGGCACGCTCTTTGGTGGACAGTCAGGCGCTGTCGGGGGCACGGCGGTCGCGCCGGACGGCTCCAACATCAGTCCCCAGGCGCTGGCCTTGCTCAATTTGAAATTACCGAGTGGACAGTATCTGATACCTACTCCGCAGAGCATAAAACAGACGGCGAGCGGACCCCAGGGCTTCTCTTCCTTCAGCACCGCCTGCCCCTTCAATGAAGAGCAGATCATGGGCAACATGGATTACACGCAGTCGGAGAAGAGCACGTTCTACGCCCGCTATTTCATGGCCAACAGCCATCAGATTGATACCTTTCCCTTTGCAAACCTCGGCGGATCGACGGGACCGGGCTTCCCCTTCCGCGTGGATCAGCGCTTCCGCAACGCCTCGCTCACCCATAATTATGTATTCAGCTCCACGCTGCTCAATCAGGCAGAGATCGGCTACCATCGGCAGGTCTCGAACAGCCAGCAATCGACGGCATTCAACTTCTCCGATATCGGCGCCGCCGTTCCCGCCTTCGACAACACCATCCCGGAGGTATTCATCCAGGGGGCACTGACTTTAGGCGGCAACGGACAAGGCGTGGCCATTGTCCAGAACACTTACGTTGCCCAGGACACGATATCGTGGGTGCATGGCCGCCACTCCTTTCAGTTCGGCGGGGGCGTTTCGCGCGCTCACAACAACCTGGAGAGTTTCCACTATATCGCCGGCCTGCTCTTCCTCAGCTTCCCGGATTTCCTGCTCGGAGAGAGCGGCGCCCAGAACGGCACGCCTTTCAGCAATATCTATGGATCGGTGGACCTGCCGGGCCTCTTTCCCCGTCAATACCGGGTCTGGGACGGCAATGCCTACGTCCAGGATAATTTTAAAGTCACCCCTCGCCTGACCCTCAATCTCGGCTTCCGCTGGGAGAAGATCGGAGACATCGGAGACGACCTGGGCAGAAACTCTCTCTTTGATCCGGCGCGGGCAAATCCCAACCCGCCCGCAACCGGCAGCTTCGACGGTTTCGTCGTCTCCTCCAATTACAAGGGGGGACCGCTGCCGCCGGGAGTGGTGAGCAGCGGCAATAACCTGGCAATCCGCGGTGACCACCAGAACACCATCAATCCCCGCGTGGGCTTCGCCTGGCGGCTGCCCGGCGTAGAGACAGTAGTGCTGCGCGGCGGCTACGGAATCTATCACTCTCGCCTGACTGGCCAACCCTTCTTGCAGTTGTTGACGGCTCAACCTTTCTCCTTGCTTCGCCAATTCGTTGGCCCACCGAATGTCGGCGCTACCTGGGCGAACCCCCTGCCTTTGGATGTCCCAACCTTGCCCTCGTTCACTCCCTACTCTCCAACTACGGATCTAACCCTCAACTCCTTCTCACAAGACTTTCGCCCCGCTATCACGCAGCGTTACAGCCTTAACATTCAAAGCGAGATGGGCAAAGATTTCGTCGCCGAGATCGGATATGTCGGCGCGCGCGGCACCCACCTCTTCCGCACCCGTTCACCGAACCAGGCGCAACTGGCGAGCGCCGCCGACCCCATCCGCGGTGAGACCACCAACACCCTCGCCAATATTCCCCTGCGAGTGCCGCTCCAGGGGTGGGATGCTCAAAAGCTTCTCCTAACCGAATCCGAGGGCGCATCCTGGTACAACGCATTCGAAGCCAGCTTGAATAAGCGCTTCACCCACGGACTGCAGTTCCTCGCGTCCTACACCTGGTCGCGCTTCCTCTCGACTGACCTGACTACCGCCACTGGCCCGAATGGAGGAGTTGCCTACGGAAACCAGAACGATCCCAGAGGGAGATACGGGCCGGACAGCTTTATTCGTCCCAACCGCTTTGTGCTCAGCGGGATATATGAACTGCCCGGCCCCAGATTCCGCACCTCGCTGCTGGGCGAGGCGATTGGGGGGTGGAAGCTCTCTGGCGTGCTCACCTGGCAGGACGGCCATCAGCTCGCGATCACTGAGACTAATCCCACCAATGTGTTCGGAATTCTAAACGATTTCGCGCAATTCGCTCCCGGTTGCACCGCGGCGCAGGCCGCAACTTCCGGTTCGATTCAGAAGCGGCTCACCAACTACATCAACGCAAGCTGCTTCACTACCCAGCCGATCGTTGGAGATGACGGCGTCGCTACCGGCTTCGGCAATACACGTCCCGGCATTCTCAACGGCCCCGGCCAATTCAACACCGACCTCGCTTTGGGGAAATCATTTGGCATATCGAGGCTAAAGGAAGGGGCAAACGTTGAGTTCCGCGCCGAGGCATTCAACCTTTTCAACCATCCCCAATTTGCCGATCCGGACACCGAGTTCACCTCGGCCACCTTCGGACAGATCCAAACCACGGCGGTCGCGCCGCGGGTGATGCAGATCGCGCTCAAGCTGAATTTTTAGAGTAATAGAAGGCGGCCAGGGTGAACTGCCCTGCCGCCTTTGCTTGCTTCAGCCCATAGCAGCTTTAAAAAATGAAACAGGTATGAATCATCTGAAGGCCTCATTCCGCGCTTCCCTCATACTCCTGTCCCTGCTCTTGCTCGCCGCGCCAAAGATGTTGCTCGCGCAGCAGTCAGCGAACTCATCCTTATCAGCGCTCGACCAGACGATTCAATCGTCCATTACCGACTGGAAGGTTCCCGGCGCTGCGGTATCCATCGTGAGCGGCGGCTCTGTGGTTTATATCAAGGGTTTCGGCATACGGGATATTCGCACCCAGCTGCCCGTGACCCCGGACACTCTATTCCAGATTGGCTCCTGCACCAAGGCGTTCACGGCTGCTTTGATAGCCATGCTGGTTGACCAGGGCAAGATGCAATGAGACGGCAAGGTAAACGCATATATTCCTTTTTTCCATCTTTATGATCCTCTGGCTGATGAAAATGTGAGGATTCGCGATTTACTGACCCACCGGACTGGCCTGCCAGGCGCAGACCTGATGTGGTATGGCTCCGATGCCAGCCGGGACGAGTTGCTTCATCGCATCGCCTATCTCAAGCCGGATGCCGGCTTCCGCACCCGGTTTCAATATCAAAACCTGATGTTTCTCGCGGCTGGTGGGGCGGCAGCAAGAGCGGCTGGCACTACCTGGGACGAACTCATTCGTAAAAATATTTTTGAACCGCTCGGGATGACGAGTTCCGTCACCAGCATCGCCGAGGCGCAAAAATCTGACAATCGCGCCACTCCACACGACCAGAATCCGGATGGCTCCCCCCGGGCGCTGCCTTGGCACAGTCTCGACAATATCGCGCCCGCCGGAGCGGTCATTTCCAATGCCCGCGACATGGCAAAATGGGTGAGCTTTCAGCTCGGCGACGGGGCCCTCGATGGCAAGCGGCTTATCTCAGAGAAAAACATGCGGGAGATGCACTCCCCCCAGATGGAGGTGCCGGTTGATCATGACCCGTTTACCACGGTCTCTCCTGAACCGCTCCAGGAGAGCTATGGCTTCGGCTGGTTTATCGAAGAATATCGCGGCCATTACCTCATCCTCCATCCCGGCAACATTGACGGATTCGCCGCCGAAGTCGTTCTCATTCCCGAGGTTCATGCCGGCTATTTCGTTGAAGTCAACTCCAGTGGATGGGGCCTCTTCGGAAACAGCAGTCTGTGCCAGCAAGTCCTCACTTACCAAATTGCTGACCAGTTGCTGCATTTGCCCGATGCGGGCTGGAGCGCTCGCTACCACAAGCTGGAAGCGGCCCTGAAGGCGCAACAGAAATCAAGCGAAGCGTGGCAGGCTAAGCGAATACTCGGTACCAATCCTTCGCATGAACTTGCCGCGTATGCCGGCAAATTCGAAAACCCCGCCTACGGCAATGCCGAGATCAGCCTTGATGGCAACAAGCTCGTGCTGCACTTCCATTCGGTTAACTCGCCGCTCGAGCACTTCCAATATGACACCTTCATCACAGATTGGACTTTTATCGGCAAGACGAGGCTCACATTTTCTTTGAACGAGCAGGGCAGCGTCGATAGCTTCGTTCTGAATGGCATTTCCTTTATAAGAACCACATCAGCAGTTGCATTCGCGGGCCATCGCTAACGATCATTCGCGGAGATGACCTGTAGCGGGTGCTCGTCGGTGAGCCGGGTCAACTTCGCCGTCAATACGTTGAGGAGACCGTCTTCGAAGGCAGCCAGTTTGGGGTCGGACGCTGGCGCTTCGATGGGCAGCACCGCCAACGTCATCGACTTGGGCAGTTCAGAGGCAGCATTGGCGGCGGAGGCGGCGTTTTTGACCGAAGCGTTTCGACTGAAGAGG
>JBDTLH010000105.1:0-9103 GCA_039934875.1 Acidobacteriaceae bacterium
TTGAGGTCTATAGTCTAAGGCGAAAGCAACAATATTTTGAGCGGAGAAACAAAATGGAAAACAAGATCAAATCGGTTATTCGTGTGGTGATCGCAGGCGTTGTGGTGCTGACTGGGGTTGCGGGGCTGAACAGCATGAAGGCACAGGCGGCGAGTCCGTCGGGGGTAAGGTCAGCAACGGTGTTGGGGGCGACGCCTCCGGTTCCGATATGCGATCCGGGACACGGCTGCCAGTTGCCTTGGTAACCGAGGTAACCAGACGCTGCACAAAGGTGTACGCCAAAAAGAGAAACATAGCTTGCCAGCGGACGAACTGGAGTTTATGCTCTAAGTTCCGATGCACTCTGCCCGACATATCGCAACCGCTTTGGTGATGATCAGTTTCGCGCTGCTGCAACTGGGGGCCGCTCTTTTTATGCGGCGCAATGGGAGCCGGCAGAAGTTCCCGAGATTTTTTGAATACTGCCTGTTGAATGCAGCCGTGGAAGCAGTAATGTTGGGCCTGCTGGTGTGGGGCAACTATGCGCTCTACTATTACACCTACTGGATCACAAGCGCGCTCTGCACGGTTTTGGGCTTTCTGGTGATCAGGGAAGTTTTTCTGGCCGCTCTTCAACCACTGGAAGGCTTGCGGGACCTGGGAAAGATTGCTTTTCGCTGGGTCGCGGGACTGCTGCTGCTGGTTTCGCTGGTCGTGGGGCTGAACACCCACGCCGGGGGTATTGTAGGAGCGGTTTCCAGCGCCTTTCTAAGTTTAGAAAGCGGTGTTCGACTGATCCAAGTCGGCCTGCTGTTGCTGTTGTATTTGGTTTCGAGCAAGATTGGCTTGTCCGTAAGCGGTCGCGTCTTCGGGATCACTCTCGGAATGGGCATACTTGCCGCTGTAGATTTATTTGGCTTCAGCGTGCTTTCCAACTCCGGGACTAACCACCTGACCCTGATTAATGATTTGCGTCTGGGAGTCGGCTTGCTGGCCGGGCTGACATGGTTCGCGTATTTCGCGCTGCCGGCGGTCGAGGAAAGGCCGGTGATGGTGCCGATCGCTTCGCCGATGATGCGCTGGAACGAGGTCGCCAAGGCGTTCGGGAACCCTGCGGGAAGAGTGGTTTACACCGACGGCGCGGAGCCTTTTCTGCCGCAGGTGGAGCGCATGGTGGACCGGATTTTCGAAAACGGGATGAAGAGGTAGCTGGCTGCCGTCTGCTGGCGACTGGCTTCTATCGTTCCGTAGTACGTGTCAAATCCTCGACAGCTCCCATCGGTAAACAGCCCCTGCTAGTAGCCAGGGACCAGCAGCCAGCCTACGCGACCTGTTCGGTTTCTGGAGCGAATTGAGAGAGCAGGTCGAGCAGCGTTTGCAAGATTTCTTCGGCGCTGCTGGCGCGCAGGGTAAATTTTAGTAGTCCGCTGGGGGAGAATTGCGCGCCTTTATTCGCGGCGACGAATTGCATCAGCTTGCCGGGATCAATGTTCGCGTGTCCGCTGAATTTAATGCTTACGGAGTTCAGCCGGCGGTCAATGCTGGCGACGCCCACGGAGATGGCGTTGATCTTGAGTTCAGTGGCCATCAAGAGATGACGGATGGGCGCGGGCGCGGGACCGTAGCGGTCAAGCAGTTCGGCGCGCACATCGTTGAGCATGGCGACTGAGTCGGCGGCGGCGATGCGCTTGTACATGCGCAGGCGCTGGTTCTCCTCCTGGATATAAGTATTGGGAATGCGCAGGTTGAGCGCGAGGTTGAGTTGGGCGGCGGGCCTCTCCTCTTCGAGATTGCCGCCCTGTAGCTGGCGCACGGTCTGTTCCAGCATGGTAGTGTACATCTCGAAACCGATGGCTTCAATTTCGCCCGATTGCTCGCCGCCCAGCAGGTTGCCGGCGCCGCGCAGTTCGAGATCGAGGGCGGCTATTTTGAATCCCGCGCCGAGATCGGAGAATTCTTTGAGCGCGGCGAGGCGGCGGCGGGCGACGGGCGATAGCTCCATGTCAGGCGGGACCAGCAGGTAGGCATAAGCGCGGCGGCTGGAGCGGCCGACGCGTCCACGCAATTGATAAAGCTCGGAGAGGCCGTGGCGGTCGGCGCGATTGATGAGGATGGTGTTGCAGAGCGGAATGTCGAGTCCGTTCTCAATGATGGTGGTGGCGACCAGGACATCGAAGTCGTGGCGCATGAAGGCGAGCATGACTTTTTCGAGTTCGCCCTCGGACATTTGTCCGTGGCCGATGATGATGCGAGCGGCGGGGACGAGTTCGCGTAGCTTGGCGGCGATTTCGTAGATGGATTCGACGCGGTTGTGGACGAAATAGATTTGTCCGCCGCGCTCGAGTTCGGTTTCGATCGCGGATTTAATCAGCTTCTCGTCAAATTTCGCTACAACCGTTTGGATCGCCATGCGATCGCGCGGCGGGGTCTCGATCAGGCTCATGTCGCGCACCCCCACCATCGACATATGCAGAGTGCGGGGAATAGGCGTCGCGGACATGGTGAGCACGTCCACCTGGGTGCGCATTTTTTTAAGGCGCTCTTTGTGGGTGACGCCAAAGCGCTGCTCCTCGTCCACGATGACCAGGCCGAGGTCGGGAAAGACCAGGTCTTTCGAGAGAATGCGGTGGGTGCCGATGACGATATCAACTTTGCCGTTGGCGAGGCGCTCGATACTCTGCTTCTGCTGCTTGGTCGTGCGGAAGCGGCTGAGCATTTCGATGTTGATGGGAAAGGCGGCGAAGCGGCGCTTGAAGGTCTCAAAATGTTGAAAGGCGAGGACGGTAGTGGGCGCGAGGACGACGACTTGCTTTGAATCCTGCACGGCTTTCATGGCGGCGCGCATGGCGACTTCGGTTTTGCCGTAGCCGACGTCGCCGCAGAGCAGGCGGTCCATGGGCTGCTGCGATTCCATGTCGGCCTTGATGTCGGCGATGGCGGAGATCTGGTCGTCGGTCTCATTGTAGTCGAAGGAGTCTTCGAATTCCTTCTGCCATTGCGAATCGAGCGCGTAGGCATGGCCCTGCGCGAGCTTGCGCTGGGCGTAGAGCTTAAGCAGCTCGTCCGCCATATCGATCATGCGCTTTTTGACGCGCGCTTTGGTCTTTGCCCATTGTTGTCCGCCGAGGCGGGAGAGCGCGGGCTTTACGCCGGTGTCAGTAGAGCGATATTTCTGAATGAGGTCGAGGCGGGTGAGCGGGACGTAATACTTGGCGTTCTCGGCGAACTCGAGGACCATGTATTCGCCGGATTGTTCTGCGGTGGTGATCTCTTTTAGGCCTTGATACTGCGCGATGCCGTGCTCGACGTGGACCACGTAGTCTCCGACGGCGAGATCGCGGAAGTCGGAGAGGAAGGCGGAGGTTTTGGATTTCTGCCGCAACGGACGTTGCGCCACCATCTCGGAATCGTCGAAGAGGTCGCGCATGCCGAAGAGAACGAGATTGCTCTCGGGCAGGGTGACGCCTTCGAGGATGTTGGTGCGGACGATGATGGTGGCGGTCTCTCCGGTGCCGAGGAGGGCGGCTTCGTCGAGATAAGACTCGCCGGTGGAGGTGGTCTGGGCCCTGCTGCCGATGCGGAAGGGCAGGCGATATTCATGGAAGACCTCGGCGAGGCGCTCGACTTCCCCTTGATTGGGCGCGGCAAAGAGAGTGTGCCTGGCTTCGCGCGTCAGCCGCTGTATCTCTTCGACCATGGCGGGTATGGAGCCGTGGAAGCGCAGCGTGGGCTGCGCACCGAAGGAGATGGCGCGGGGTTCGAGCGAGAGCTGTTCGAGGGCCGCGCCGGGGCGCTGCTGTATAGCTGATTGCCAATCTGTGGGCGCTACATATAGCTCGTCAGGTTTTACGAGTGAGCCGACGCCGCTGCGTTCGTGGGCATCGAGTATTTTTTGCCACCATGATTGCAGTTTGACGCCGACGGCGGAGGGTTCGTCCACGAAGACATAGGCGTGGGGCAGCAGATCGCAGAGGGAATGACTGGCATCAGAGTAGGCGACGGCTGCGTAGAGCTCCCATCCGGGAAAGACGGTGACGCCGCCGACGGAGATGGCGTTGTTGAGTTCCTCCGGCGATCCTTCAAGGCGTTTTCCGGAGAGGCGGCGATGGATCGCGGCAAGCGTGAGTTCGTCCACCGGAGTTTCGGTGAAGGGAAGGAGCACGGCTTCGTCAATCTGGGCGCCGCTGGGCTGGGTGCGCTGGCTTTGCGGATCGAAGCGGCGAATGGATTCAACTTCATCGCCGAAAAAATCGATGCGGAAGGGGCGGTCGGCTTCGGGAGGATAGACGTCGAGGATGCTGCCGCGGCGGGCGTATTGGCCGGGCATATCCACGACGTCAGAGGGGGCGTAGCCGATGAGGTGGAGGCGTTCGATGAGAGATTCGAGGTCAAGCTCTTCGCCGCGGCGGACAATGCGCGCGAGGCCGTGATAGAAATCCGGCGAGCGCAGACGCATCGCCGCGGATTCGATGGGCGCAATGAGGATGCGCGCCTGTCCGGTGGAGAGCTTCCACAGGGCGACGGCGCGCTCTTCCTGGATATCGGGGTGGGGCGAAAGGTTTTCGAAGGGGAGCACGTCATAGGCGGAGATTTTGAGCACGGCGTCAGGGGAGACCGCGCCGATGAGGTCGCAGGTGGAGCGGAGCAGCGGGAGCAGCGCGTCGGCGGCCTTGTTATCGGCGACGATCACCAGCAGGGGCGCATCGAGAGCCCGCGCGAAGTAGGGAAGGTACAGTGCTTTGGCAGTGGGAGTGAGTCCGGAGAGGTACGCGCGGCCCTGGTGTATGGCATGGACGCCGGCCTTGAAGGCGGGCGCCTTCTCGGCCTCGGAGAGCATGTCACGGACGAAGGGAAGGATCATGAGGGCAGCAATTAGCGGTTAACCATTAGTTTACTAGCTGTGGAGTAAGGGCTTCCGGCGGCGGGTCACCACGGTTCTGAAGGAAGCTGGTGTCTGGCAACGGCCCTCCTATCTGCTTTCAACTATAACGACTATAATCATAGTCATTATAGTCTAGGGGGACGGAATGGCGATTTGGCAAGTACAGGAAGCAAAGACCCATCTCAGCGAAGTGATCGAAGAGGCGAACAGCAAAGGCCCTCAGATCATCACGCGGCACGGTTCAGAGAGGGCCGTTGTTCTTTCCATTACGGACTACCGGGCCCTCACTGCCCATAAACCAGACCTCAAACAGTATTTGCTGGGCGGCCCGAAGGTAGACAGCTTCGAGGTGAGGCGCGGTCGCGATACTGGCCGGAAGATCAGTCTGTGAGCGCGCGATATCTGCTTGACACTAATGTTCTGTCTGAGACGCGCAGGAGACTAGCGGCCCCACAAGTAATCGGGTTCCTCTCCGCCGCCGAAGCCTCCGCCCTTTACGTCAGTGTGTTCACGCTCGGAGAGTTGAGGAAAGGAGTGGCACTCAAGAGACGGTCCGATGCGGAGGGCGCAAAGCAAATCGCGGACTGGGTGGATGGGCTGGAGTTCAGCTTTGCGGACCGCATTCTTGGCATTAATGCGGCAACCGCGAAGCTGTGGGGAGAATTATCCGCGCAACGCGCGCGGCCGGTTATCGACACGTTGCTAGCCGCTACCGCGATCGTGCACGAACTGACTTTGGTTACGCGCAATACCAGCGATGTGCAAGATATCGGGCTAAAGCTGATTGATCCGTGGAAGAAGCGGTGAGCCGAGTTATCAGTTATCAGTTTAGTGATCAGTTATCAGTTATCAGTTATCAGCCATCAGCTCGGGGACATCGCAGCATTGTTCTATCCAAGTGATGGCTGCGGCCTGTTAGCTCGGTTCTGACACTCCCTTGTGGCGAGTGCTGACAAAATGCAGGCGCAGCTTAGTTGGTACTTGTATTGGGAAACTCTGGGCTGCATTCTGCGTTCCTAATGTTATAGGCCGATGAACGGCGGAGGAGCAGCCATGGCAAACCTGGACGCGGGACTGAAAGATTTCTTTCTTGGCCTGGTGGGGCCGAGTTTTTACAACGCCGGAGTAGTGGACCGCGATTTGACCGCGTACGTAGCGGGGATGCTGACGGAGTTCGCGGATGGAGAGCAGGTCTATCGGGTGCGGGACGCGCAGGGGCGCGCGCTCAAGGACGTGGGGGAGATGCTGCTGGAGAGCGATCCGGTGTATGGCCCGGCGCCCAGCTTCGACCGGGAGCGCGAGGTGCGTAAGCACATCGGCGATTACACGCTTTTTTTCACCGGCATGTTTCCAGAGAGCGTGAACCACCATCGCTTGCGCAAGCATCGCCTGGAGAGCTTCGTGGATTTTGTGAAGGCGGGCAAGGAGAGCTACCACATCGTGGCGCAGTTCGATATGTATGAGTATGCCAATGATGCGGCGCTCTATGAGCGGCTCTCCCGCGCCTTCGAGCGTTGCGTCTTTGGGCTGAATGGGGTGCGGCAGGAGTTGGATTTGTTGCAGCATCCGATCGTGCGAAGGGATGAGACGAAGCAGGTGATGTGAATGGCTGCTAGCTGCCGGCTGCCAGCTGATAAAAACTCAATGCCGCGTCGCCTTGCACCAGCTGGCGATAGCAGTGGAGGGCGCCATAGTCTTCGCTGAGGGTGAAGCGCTTTTCGTGTTCGGCGATGACGATGGATTTTGGCGTGAGCAGGGCTGAACGGGCCAGCGTGTTGAGGCATTGAGCATACTGTCCGTGCATGAAGTACGGCGGATCGAGGAAGACGAAATCAAAACTGCCGCTCAGGGTGGGCAAAGCACTCGCGACCTCGGCTTCGACGAGTTGTACTTCGGCAGAGGCTCCCAATGCTTCGATGTTGGCGCGGACCGTCCGCACCGCTTTCTTATGGCACTCAATCAGCACAGCTTCGCGCGCGCCGCGGCTGACTGCCTCGATGCCGACTGCTCCGCTGCCGGCAAAGAGATCGAGGAAGCGAGTGCCCTCGATTTGCCGGCCAAAAATGTTGAAGAGGGTCTCGCGCAAGCGGTCGGAGGTGGGGCGCACCTCCATGCCGAGGGGAGCGGAGAGTTTGCGGCTGCGGAAGCGTCCGGCGATGATGCGCATGGAGGAAGTTTACAGTTCACGGTTCATTTGGAAACGCTGCGAATTGTGAACTGTAAACCGGGAACGGTAAACTTGTCTCATGTCCTCATTGTTCGAAGATCCTAAGAAGCCGGCGGCGGATGCGCAAGACGTTTTGATTGCTTTTATTGATGGCGGATCGCGCGGCAATCCGGGGCCGGCGGCGTATGGCGTGTATCTGCAGGATGCCAACGGCAAATGCGTGGACGAGTTGTGCGAATTTCTAGGCGTCAAAACCAATAATGTCGCCGAATATTCAGCGTTGCTGGCGGCATTGCGCTATGCCATTGAAAAAGAGTTTCGCGATTTGCAGGTGGTAAGCGACTCGGAGTTGCTGGTCAAGCAGATGCAAGGGCGCTACCGGGTGAATTCGCCGGACCTGCGTCCGTTGTATGAGGAGGCGCGGCGCATGGTGCAGAAGTTGAGCTCGTTTTCGATCCGCCATGTGCTGCGGGCGAAGAACAAAGAGGCGGACCGGCTGGCCAATGTTGCGATGGACCGCGGCATGAAAATGCGCGGAGGCGGCGGGGAGCAGATACGCGGGAACGCCTATGAACGCAAGCCCGAAGCGGCGAAGCCTCCATTGCTGGAGGAGCTCGACGGGGTCATAAAAGACGGCGTAGTCGAGATATATGGGAGAGACCTGCCGGAAGGCACCAAGGTGAAGGTGCGGGTGGTGCGATGAATGCTGCTGATTAACGTCCGATGGCGTTGTAAATCAAACGGCATTGGAACGGTGATGACGATGATTTTCAAGAGAGCTGCGGCAGGGGTGTGCGGCGGGTAATTCGGCAAACTTATGAAGATTGTACTGTTGGCTCTTTTGGCGATTTGCTCCGCGATGGCGCCGGGGCAACAACCCGCGGCTAAGGCCCCTCTCGCTGTTCCCGATATAGTAATTCAAAAGCCTAAGCCATATCCTTTCAAGTTTGTGGTCTATGGCGACATGCGATTCACCGAGCACGATTCCTATTTCATTTATCACGTAGCAAATGGGGCCGCTCGACAGGACATCGTAAATGACATAGCCAAGAAGGACCCGGTTTTTGTAGGTATCACCGGTGATCTGGTGTTCCGGGGGTTCGACTTGGATGATTGGAAATACTTTGATAAGGGTATCCGGCCGTTGCGAGATGCTGATGTGCGTATTTTTCCGGCGCTGGGCAATCACGAAGTAGGGCCCTATCCGTCGTGGTTGCAGCGCTTTTACCGGGGCAGGAACCTGGTTTCGGCCGGGCTTGAGAATTACCACAAAGAATTTCCCGGAATCCCAGCTGCTAGAGGATGGTATTCCGTCGAATATGCGAATTGCTACCTGCTTATCCTGGATAGCCATAGCGGCTACGGCAAAGGCAGTCTGCAAAGAGAGTGGATGGAACGGCAGTTGGATTCCTTGCCTGCTCAGATAGATTATGTCCTGGTACTGCTCCACCGGCCGCCGCACACCGCTGCGCCCGATGCGATGCACCGCGCGCGTCCTCAGGAAGAGGAGCTGGCGGCGGCGCTGGAGGCGAGGCAAAAGACGCTGCATGCAAGGGTGCTGGTGATTGCCGGGCATGTTCATAATTATGAGAGGTATGAATTCAACGGAGTCGAATACATTGTCAGCGGAGGAGGCGGCGCGGAGCCCTATAAATTCACTCGCGGCAAGGATGATTTATATCGCAGCCAGGACCCTCTCACGCAAGACCAGTATCACTATTGCCTGTTTACAGTGGACCAGGCGAAAGATCACGCGAAGCTGAAGTTCGAGATGATGAGGTTAAACGAGAAGGGGAAATTTGATGTGCGGGACAAGTTTGAGATCGATGCCTGGCCGGGGTCTGCCACGATTAAGAAGTGACCGGTGAGGCTTTCTGGCGTGCGATTTGGTCCCGCCTGCACAATTCGCGGAAGGGCCGCTCCACTGCGGACCATGCCCGCCAAAAAAACGCTCTACGAGCACTCTCCCAGTCCCTCCAGACCTCTAATTCGCCGCAGCATTCATCCCATCAATTGCGCAAAGGAGTTTGCATGCACAAGATCGCCGGGCTTTTAATGACTCTTGCCCTTCTCAT
>JBDTLH010000106.1:0-5656 GCA_039934875.1 Acidobacteriaceae bacterium
GTTGAACAGAACAAAAGTGAAATAGCAAGACGATTTAGTCGCATGTACCTTCTCCGTGTGAAAGTCACAATCAGGGAGCTATATATTGCAGCAATGCCCGCTCCTGCCCCGTGGTTAAATTGGCGCGGGTGCGCATATGACGAACAATTGTTCTCGCTGCTGATCCCGGCAATGTCTGTGGAGCAGCATGACAACGCGAGCATTGCGTTGCGAAGACGCGCTCCCCCTCGTCTTCTTCGTGCGCGCTTCTCGGCTTTTCACGCTGCATTGGAGCGTGATGGTCGGAAGCCCTGGGACTTTTTGCCCCCATAGCTAGACCACACGCCGAAGTCAAGGCCAACCCAGCCGCGAGCAACATGACAGCGTTCTTTTCCATCATTTACCCCCAATAGCTATCGGTAGTAAGAAGCGATAGGTAAGTGCCACGCTCCACACATGGTGATCTCTTGCGGCAGTGAATTGCTGTCCAAAGCTGCTGCTGATACGGACATCATGAGTCACAAAATAATTCAAGCCTAAGTCAGCCTGAGTGGTTTCCGTCGCCGGCAAAGAGTCATTGAACTGCGGCATCGTGCGATAGAACTGTTGCAATCTGAGAACTGGCTGCAACCGGCCCAGAATCGAATTCGGCTTGCGCGCTCCGGGGCCCAGGAATGCGGCCTCCGCCCAATATCCTTGCCCACTGATCGAATGCGCGTACTCTGATCTCAATTGCAACTTGGCCTGATCAGGCGTCCAGGATAGATGTGCCCCCACTGCATTGGAGTGCGTCCCTTCCAGATAGCGTTCATAGGAGGCGCCCAGCTCCAGCGCTCTCGTTGGAAAGAGCACATCGACTCGAGTGCCGGCGGCCCTTCCCGACTCCAGATGGCTGGCTCGCGTACCGCAGGACGAAAACGCCGTTACGTTCAACTGCCAATCACCATGCCCTCCAATGCTGGTACGCAGCATAGCGCCGTTACTCGACCCGGAGGTCCGCGTACCGATAGGAAAGATAAGAGGCGCTTCGGGAAGATTACGGATCCAGAGTGCCGTGAACCGCTCGTTGTAAATGCCAAACGGGGTCAAAAACCGTCCGGCAACAAAGGTAATCGATCTCGAAAATGTATAGTCAAGCTGGAGGTATTCCAAGGTCCCGAAAAATTGACCTTGATATGGCCCTGTACTGCCATTCGATCTGCCCAGAAACCCTCTAAAATCAGCGCGCGATTCTATCAATATGTGATCGCCAACGGGCGCCAATACCACGGGAGCAATAACCGGCTGCCAGGAGGGCACTCCGTTATCGTTCGTGCCGATCACGCCGGCTGCCCCTGAAAGTACTGGCGCTCCCGACTGCGATTGGGCAGGCGAGCAGATGGCGCAACAACAGAGCACAACCGCCGCCGCCAATGTTTTCCGGAAATAGCGCTCTTCCCACATGCGACTACCCTAACGGTTCGGCCAATGGTAGATGTCGCCCTTACGTAACCACTATGTCAAAAATGGGTGGTCTGGAATGGCACGCAGCTCCCGGCCAAACGGCGGGACATTTACCTGGCAGGGACATACCGGTGACATCTGCGCCAGAAGCGAAGGATAAATTTCTTGTGGAACTTGCTTATGAGCACAGAACTTCCACGGCATGAGATGTGGATGCGCGGATTATCAATTCCGAAATGGGCGGAAGCGGCGGTCCTCTTGGTTGTCGCCGCATTATTCTCCATCACCGTGCTGGCTCCCTCATGGCGCACTTTAAATACCGACTTCCCCAACTATTATGTGGCTGCCTCTCTGTTCAGAGCGGGCGTTCCACTTGACCGCGCCTACGAATGGGAGTGGTTTCAGCGCCAGAAAGACCACTTGCGTGTTCCCCAGCCTCTCGTAGGGTTTGCCCCTCATCCACCTCTGTGTGCACTGCCTGTGGTGCCGCTCACCTTCTTCTCTCCTCTGGTAGCAAAACGAGTTTGGACCATTTTGAATTCGGCGTTCTTGGTCGCAACCATGATGCTGCTGGCGCACCTCACCCTCATGCGCTTATGGCAAATAGCCACGCTGTTCATGGTGTTCCTCATTCCACTCCGATCGAATTTCATGTTGGGGCAGTACTATGTACTGCTTCTGGCGCTCATCTGCCTGGCCTATTACCTTCAGCAACAAGATAGAAAAGCCCTGTCCGGCGTTATGCTCGCTGTTGCAGCATCGCTTAAGTTATTCCCTGCCGGCTTTCTACTGTTGTTTTTGTGGAAGCGCAACTGGAAGTCCGCATTCGGCCTGATAGGCGGCCTCATCGCGCTTTCTGCTTTATCCATCGCTCTCTTCGGCCTCGACGCGCACTGGGTTTATTTGACCCAGGTGCTACCGCGAACCCTTAGCGGAGATTTACTCGGCCCCTATGTCCCGCGCTCCTACACCGGATTATGGCATAGGCTGTTTATCTATGAGCCGGAGCTGAATCCTACGCCTTTGCTTAGTTCGCCAACCGCCTACATCTGGTTTCGCATCCTGGCACCTGTATTGCTGACCGGGTACTATCTATTAAAGCTGAGGGAAGGCGAAGCAAATGCCGCGATGGACTGGTCGGGAATGCTGTTTCTGCTTGTCCTGCTTTCTCCCATGCCTGCTTCATACCATTACTGCGTGCTTATCCTTGGGTTCGTACTGTCCGTGGGCGTGCTTCGCGAGCGGGGCCAACTAATTCCCGCGGCGCTGCTGACATTGCTTTCGCTGTTTACATTCGCTCCAAAGGTGCCCGATCTGGTCAGACTTCTCCTGTTAACATTATTATTCTTGCTGCTTATGCGCTTCGGCTTCTCCCCCCTTGTGGTTCGGAGCAGGCGGCTCAAACTGTCGTTGGTGATACTCGGCCTTCTTATAGTCAGCTCAGCATCTACTCTCTCGTCGGGCGTTAGAGCGTCAGATCGTCTTTTCCGATCAATGCCATTTCCTGCCGGATACCGTGCCGCCAACCCAGTAGCTGCCTCGCACACCATCGCTTTTACCCAAATGGTTGGCACCGGTTATCGCGCAATCATCGGTACCAACAATCAAGCTGTCTGGCTGCCGCCGAACTCTGATGCGCTCAGTCTGGCTGCTTCTCGTGAGTCTCCGTGGCTCTACTATGAGCTTGCCGGTGCGCGCTCTTCGATTTGGCGCATCCGAACTGATGGTGCAAATTCCGCCCAATATGTTACTCAGGGCCAGCAACCCTACTTGTCCCATAACGCTGAATGGCTGCTATTCATTCGTGAGCAGCATGGGACAGGCCACCTCTGGCTCCGCTCGATCAGGACATCCACAGAGCGTCAGTTGACCTTCGACAGCTTCAACGTCTTGGAAGCCACGGTCAATGATGCCGGAGAGGTAATCGCATCGGTCGGTCCTGTTGCCACTCCGTCTCTGGTCTCGATCGCAAGCAAATCGCCTTCCGCAGGCCGTCTCCTATGGTCTCGCGACGACCGATATCCCGCCTACTCACCGGACGGCGCCCGGCTTGCCTATTCCCATAGGACCGGGGGAGCGTGGCACCTGCGGGTCCGGAATTTGGTCTCCGGCGCAGAGCAGCAACTCACTCGCGGACCATGCAACTCCTCCCAACCGTTTTGGGAAGATACTGAAGGTACTACTGATGTTCTCTACGCCACAGACTGCGGGCGTGGCCTTGGCCTGAGCGCAATCGCGCAGGTTGCCGTGCCCCAAGCGCCCGCCATCCATTGATGTGCGCTCTGCAATACCGCAACCAGCAAAGGTCGTGGTGAGAACGCTATCAGCAGCTTTCGCATGCCAAGCTGCCAACCAAGCGCTCTCACCAGTTCCTCTCCCCAACGGAGCTGAAAATGCGTTCGCCGCCGATTCTGCAGCGGCTTAGAATCTATCGCCCTCCGCGCCGTGCCGCGTCTGCATCCTCGGCAAGGTCGAGCATCAACTCGAAGAAATCCCTGGATTGGCCGATGAACAGTCCCATCGCAGTGAGAAACTGCACCACTCCCATCGCAATGCCCTTGCTGGCCGTCGGCCTCACTATCGAACATTTAGGCAGCTCTCTGCTCAGGAATATCGTCGGCTCCGGCATGATCAGGTTCGTCTGAAATTCCTCTCCTCCAAACGGAGGTGCATTGAGATTTGGAAACACCAGCGTGGGGTCCTTCGGGTCGGTCAGCGGAGGCGCGTTGCCCGCCTTATCGCTCCACGTCTGAAAATGTATTGCCTCCGTGGGGCCGATGCTGAGAACGATACGCAAAACCTCCGTATCAAACACTCGCTGGGCGATTGCGGGATACAGGCTGGTGCCACCCTGCTCGATCGTCCCAAAGTGGAAACCCGCGGTGTTCGCGATCGCTTGGACATGGTCGTTCGGTGTGAGGTCCGCATCCGTCCTGGGTATCGCCGGATGCTGGCCCACTGCAAGGCTCGGAACTGCTTGAGCAAAGCTATCGCCGAAATCCGGGTTCTTGCCGGCGCTGCGGTACCGGGTCCACCAAGTCGTATCCACCGTGAGCTGCATTAGGTTCGTAACCGCCCAATTTGCTGCGCCCCTGTTGCTTTGCTGCTCGGTAGGTGGCGGAAGCGTTCGAGGTCGGCTATCGCCGCGCCCTTCGACCTCAGATAAGCGTTGAGGAACACCTCGTGCGTCAACTCATCTTGCGTATTGTCGTGGATATACTGTGCCATGTCCGCATCCAGGACCGCGAGTGCGGCGGGATAGGCTGGGCTCCCACTCCCCCCGGTACCTGGCTGTCCTGGATTCCGCCCAGCTCGTTGTATTGCTGCCAGAGGTCGGTCTCGAGGATCTCTGCGGCTGCAAGAAATCTCAAAATCGCAGCGTCGCCCTTGCTGAGATGGCCGCTTCGCTCTTCGTGTTCTTCCTGGGCCAGGGCAGATGTGCTATGCGCCAGCAATCCGGCGCCTATTGCCACGCCACCTGCGGCGGTTAATCCGTTCTTTACGAACGTGCGCCGATCGACTGAGTTTTTCAATCCGTTCTGTAGGTTTTTCATAAGCTCTCTCCTTACCTGAGGAGCTTGAGCCTGCCCAAATCCGCAAGTGTCATCAGCCTGTAAACAACATGTAAAGGTGTATGACCTCCCACAAAAAGCCGATTCGGAGTACATAATTTTCTTGCGGGTCGCTCAATTGCAATGCCAATCGGCTGTGAACCCTTCTACACATTTGCCGTGTGGAGATAACGCCTCACCGCTTGCAGAGTAGAATCAGTCGTAGCCAGGGGCCTGACACGTACCCTTGATTATTCCCCTGTCGTAATGGTTGAGCGAAAGGAGGGCCGAATGGCGAGTCGCTATAGCGTGGTCGAAACGCCGAAATCACTGGGTGGCCTGACTCAGGAAGAGATCAACCTGGGCCGGTTCTATGTCGTGGATAACCTGAACAACAGTATCGTCGGAAAGAATTTCAGAAGCCGAGAAGAAGCCCAGGGCCATATGTACGACCTCTTAACCCAGCGATAGCCTGGAGCCGTCCAGAGTGACCGGTGGCTCCTGACGCGCGAGCACCCAGCAGCAAACAGATTCGCAGCTTTCTGGACACCAGGCGAGCCAATCTCAGTAGAATCAATAGATGGCGGAGAGGGAGGGATTCATATTGTAGTGTAAGCTACTATTTATCAATAGTTTACATATATACTCTCGTAAGATACCCGCAAATATACCCTCGATCTGAC
>JBDTLH010000107.1:0-10800 GCA_039934875.1 Acidobacteriaceae bacterium
GGTTGATGTATGGACCTATATCGGGGTCGCCATAGCGCTGTTGCTGGCGGGATGCATCGCCTCCTGGCTGCCCGCCCGCCACGCCGCCTCAGTTGATCCCATGCAAGCTTTGAGAATGGAATAGGAGAATTTATGACCACGCTGCTGCAAGACCTTCGCTACGCACTGCGCCAACTTCACAAGTCGCCGGGATTTGCCGTCACCGCGGTGTTAACGTTGGCCCTGGGCATCGGCGCGGCGACGGCGATCTTCTCCGTGGTAGAGGCGGTGCTGTTGCGGTCGCTGCCATTTGCGCATCCGGAGCGGCTGGTCACCATCAAGGAGTCGGTGAACAAGCTGGGCGCAATGGAGCTGGAGATGCCGGCGCCCGACGTGCTCACTTTTCAAAAAGAATCGCGGGCATTTGAGCAAGTCGGCGGATATATTTCCCAGGCCACGGAACTCTCCTCCGCGGGCGAGCCGCTTGAGGTGCCCAGCGCGCGCATGACGGCCAGCGTATTCCCCATGCTGGGAGTGGCTCCGGCGGTGGGACGGGTGTTCACCCGGCAGGAGGACGAGCAAGCGCAGCCGGTGGCGGTGCTCGGTTATCAGCTTTGGCAAACGCGCTTTCACGGCGACCCCAACGTGCTGGGACGGAAGATTAATTTAGATCGCAAACCCTATGAAGTGATCGGTGTGATGCCGCGGCAGTTCGAGTTCCCGCTGTTGCCCGGCGCCCTGGGGCAGACCGGGATATGGGTCCCCATGAGCTTCACCCCCGAAGAGCGGGCGGCCAGCGGCGACAACTTTGACTACAACGCAGTCGCGCGCCTGAAGCCAGGCGTCAGTTTGGAACAGGCCAGGCAGGATGCGAACCGCGTGGCAAGAATGCTTCAGGCTGAGTATCCCGCCGCGATGGGCATCGAAATCACCGCTCCCGTGTCTCCATTGAAAGAGCAGACGGTAAGGGACGCGCGTCCGCTGCTGCGCGTGCTCTTTTCCGCCGTACTGCTGGTATTGCTGATCGCTTGCGCGAACCTTGCGGGGCTGCTGCTGGTCCGCGCCATCCAGCGCAGCCGTGAAGCCGCGGTGCGCATCGCCTTGGGCGCAAGCCGGGGAAGATTGCTGCGGCACGCCATCTTGGAGAGTTTGCTCATCAGTATCACAGGGGGCATTTGCGGCATTCTGCTGGCAAAAGCAGCGCTCGCCTATTGGACCGCATTGCTGCCGAATACACTGCCGCGCCTGCACCAGGTCACGCTCGACGCGTCGATTGTTCTCTTCGGGCTGGGGCTGGCGATCCTAACCGGGCTATCGTGCGGACTCGCTCCGGCATTGGTTATGCTGCACGCCGACATGAACCAGGCATTGAAGGACGGCGGGCGCAGCTCGGGCTCCGGCGCGCATGGACGCCTGCGGGCGGTCTTGGTAGTCGCAGAGGTTGCGGTGGCGTTGACCCTGCTCTCCAGCGCGGGATTATTGTTGCGCAGCTTCGAGCGCATGAGTCAGGTGGACCCAGGTTTCCAGGCAGACCACCTGGTTACCGGCGAATTCACGCTCCCCGCGCAGCGCTATCAGACGCAAGCCCAGATAGACACCTTTGATCGCGAGCTGTTGACGCGATTGCATGCGCTCCCGGGAGCGCGCTCCGCTGCGCTGGTCAGCGCCCTGCCCATGGCGGAGCCGCAAAATGAACGCTTCTTCATCGCCGAGGGATATCAGCCGCCCGCCGGTGGCAGTTATGCGCAAGAGGCGCAGGCATACACGCTGGGCGATTACTTTCGGACCATGCATATCCCGCTGCTGCGCGGGCGTTATCTGAAGGAGTCAGATACGGCCACGTCGCCGCTGGTCATTGTCGTCAGCCGCACGCTGGCCGAGCGCTATTGGCCGGACCAGGACCCCATCGGCAGGCGGATGAAGTGGGGCGCGGGTGGCGACTCGAAGATGCCCTGGATCACAGTAGTAGGAGAAGTCGCCGACACCAAGCAAGGCGCGCTCGATAGCGAAAACCGGGCGCAGGCATACGAACCGCTGGCGCAGGAAGCGGCGTCGTTCGGGCCTGCCGAAGCTCGCACCTCCTCGGTGACGCAAAGCAGTATGCGCTTCGCGTTGCGCACCGCGTTAGCTCCGGAGCAGATCGAAGATGCAGTCCGCCGGACGGTATGGGCGATTGATTCGCAGTTGGCGCTCAGCCATGTGCAGAGCATGGAGCAGGCGATCCGGGCAACCGAAGGTCCCCGCCGCTTTAACACCACGATCATGACCGGATTCGCCGGCGGGGCAGTGCTGCTCGCCGTCCTGGGAATCTACGGCCTGATCTCATTTTCGGTGGCGCAGCGCGGACCAGAGATGGCGATCCGCATGGCGCTGGGGGCGGAGCGCGGGAACGTACTTCACTTAGTGCTGATGTCCGGACTCAAACTCGCGGGCATTGGCTGCGTGCTGGGACTGATCGGCGCCGCGCTGGCATCGCAATTAGTGAAATCCATGCTCTTCGAGGTCACCCCCTTCGATCCGCTGGTATTTACAATCGCGGCGGCCACAGTCCTTTTGCTCGCGATGATTGCATCCTGGCTGCCCGCCCGCCGCGCCGCCAACCTTGACCCTATGCAAGCTTTGAGAATGGAGTAAAGACCCATGACCACCCTGCTGCAAGATTTCCGTTACGCATTTCGCCAGCTTCGCAAATCACCGGGCTTCGCCATCACAGCGATACTGACCCTGGCGCTGGGCATCGGCGCCAACACCGCCATCTTCTCCCTTTTCGATCAAGTGATGCTGAGGAACATGCCGGTGCGCGATCCCGGGCGGTTGGTGCTGCTCAAGGAAAAGTCGCAGGCGGATCGCGGCCATACCCACTCTGAAGGAGATGAAGATCTACCTTTTTCTTATCCCGCCTATCGCCATCTGCGGGATGAAAACAGAGTAATGCAAGGGCTGTTGGCGAGCTCGTCCACCGGAGTGGCTTTTACCAGCGATGAAAAGACAGAACAGACCTCCGCGGAGCTGGTCTCCGGCAATTACTTCGAGGTGCTGGGTACGCGTCCAGCGCTGGGAAGGCTCTTCACTCAAGCCGACGACACCCAGAAGAACGGAAATCCGGTCGTCGTCTTGAGCTATGCCTATTGGAAGTCTCGCTTCGGCGCGGATCCCGGCATTCTCAATCGCACGGTGCGACTCAATGGAAATCCTTTCGTTATCATCGGGATCGCGCCTGAAGGTTATACCGGGCTGAGTGCGGAGCAGGTCCCCAATCTCTTTGTGCCCATGTCCATGGAGCCCCAGATGGATCCGCGCTGGCCTAACAACCTCGAGGACGCGCGCTCCCGATGGCTGAACATTCTGGGAAGGCTCAAACCCGGCGTCTCGCGCAAACAGGCGGAGGTGGCGCTCAATCCCATCTGGCACAACATACGCCAGTCCGAGCTCGAACAGATGACCGACCGCGGCGCGAAGTTCGACAAAGGCTTTATGAGCACTCATCTCTTTGTCGAGAGCGGAGGACAGGGACTTCCTTTTCTGCGCAGCGATTTCGGTAAGCCGCTGATCGCCCTCATGGCGATGGTGATTGCGGTGCTGCTGATCGCCTGTGCTAATATCGCCAACCTGATGCTGGTGCGCGCCGCCGGACGCCGCCGCGAGATGGCGGTGCGCGGCGCGCTCGGCGCCAGCCGTGCCCGCATCTTCCGCCAGGTGCTCTGCGAGGGGCTGTTGCTGGGGACAATGGCCACTCTGCTGGGAATCATGCTCGGCCAATTCGGCATCCGCATTCTGGTGGGCGCCATTCCGGCGGAGCAGGGACTGACGCAGACTTTTTCCACCCATCTTGACGCCAGGATCCTGGTCTTTACCGCGTTGGCCGCGATGCTGACCACGTTGCTCTTCAGCTTTGCGCCCGCGCTTGCGGCCACGCGACTGTCGTTGGCCAACGCACTCCATGACCGCTCCAACGCCATGAGTGGAGGCGGCTCGCGGCTGCGCAGTATCCTGGTCTCCGGCGAAGTCATGCTCAGCCTTTTGCTGCTGATCGCCGCCGGACTCTTCGCTCGCACTCTCTTCAATGTGAAGGCTGTCAATACCGGCTTCACCACCGATCACCTGCTCACATTCTCAGTGAATGCGAAGTTGTTGGGGCACAACACCATCGATACCCGAGCAGAGTATGAGCGCATTCTCGACGTGCTGCGCGGCGCTCCTGGGGTGCGTAACGCCTCTTATTCTATGCTGCCACTGTTGAGCAATGATGATATGGGCGGGTCGATGAAGATCGGAGGCTATGTGCCCAAGCCCGGGGAAGACATCGACTTCCACATGAACCTGGTGGCTGCTGACTTTTTTTCAACTCTACAAGCGCCGCTGCTCGCGGGGCGGGGTTTTACCGATGGCGATAAAGCGGGTGGCCACAAAGTCGGGATTGTGAACTCTGCCTTCGCCATTCGCTTTTTCGGCAGTCCGGGAGCGGCGCTGGGACACATGTTCTGCTACGGCTGCGGAAAAGTTTCTGATGTAGCGGACACCGAGATTGTGGGCGTGGTGGGAAATATCAAGTCTTCTTCACTGCGTGACAAACCTGATCCCTTTGTTTTCCTGCCTTATGCGCAATCCCCAGACATTACTTCCGCCTCGTTCTTCCTCCGCACCACGCAACCTCCTGAACTTGCCGCCGCCGCCGTCCGCAACGCGGTGGCCAATGTCGACCGTGATCTGCCCATCCGCGATCTCGAATCCATGGACGCGCACATCAGCAACTCCATCTTTCAGGAGCGGCTGATATCCGGCCTCTCCGTGGCATTCGGAGCGTTGGCCGCGCTGCTTGCGGCGGTCGGGCTCTATGGGGTGCTGGCCTATTCCGTTGCCCAGCGCACGCAGGAGATCGGGGTGCGCATGGCGCTGGGCGCGAGCCGATTGGGGGTGGTGAAGCTGGTTTTGCGGCAGGTGTTGGTGTTATCGGGAATCGGCATCCTGCTCGCCATTCCAATATCATTGGCGCTAGCTAAATTCCTGCAAAGCCAACTCTATGGGATCTCGAGCCACGATCCCGCCGTCTTACTTGGAGTGATCGCGTTGCTGCTTGTGCTCTCTGCTGTGGCGGGAATTATTCCCGCGCGGCGGGCGGCGGGCGTGGATCCGATGAAGGCGTTGCGGATGGAATAAGGCAAGGGCAGAATATCCAGCGGGATAGAGGAGGGGGTGCCGACGAATAGACGAATTTATCAGCATCAGCAAGGGAAAACAGGGGCAGGCTGGAGAGCCTGCCCACACGGCTACCGTTTCTATTCGCGCGGTTTGGCTTCGGGATGATGTGGCAGCGGCGTCGGGTATTCGCTGACATTCCACGCCCATGCCGCGAGCAGGGCTGCGCCCTCGTTCACCTGATCCGGCAGCACCTTGTCGAAGGTGTCCGTCTGCGAGTGATGGGCTTCGCGGTAGTGCGCGGGCGTCTGCACCCCGAAGTAGGCGGGTACTCCTTTGTTCAGAAACTCCACATGGTCCGAGGAGCCGAAGTAGCGCGTGCTCAGCGGCTCCATGTCGAAGACCTCTTCGAGCGGCAGATAAATCTCGCTCATCATTGGTCCAGTCTCATATAAATTTTCGAGCGCGATCGAGAATATCTTGCCGGTCCCGGTGTCGTCGATCAGGACGGCATCCATTTTGGGGATTTCGGCGGCGTGGTTTTTCACGAAGAGGTTTGCGCCCAATCCGCCCTCTTCTTCTCCGGTGAAGAGGATGAAGGTGATAGTGCGCTTGGGTTTCCATCCCAGCGCCTTTAAGGTGCGCGCGGCTTCGAGGGTCGCCATCGCGCCAGTGCCGTTATCCACCGCGCCTTGCCCCAGATCCCAGGAGTCGAGATGACCGCCGACGATGACGCGCTCATCGGGGAATTCGCTGCCTTTGATCTCAGCGACGGTGATGGATGCGTTCTCCGGCGCGGGGCTGAATTTCCCATCCAGCTTCACCGTCATCGAGACCGGCTGATTGTTCTCTTTGGCGAGGCGATAGATCAGCGAGTAATCCTCGTGGGTGAGGAAGGCAGCGGGAAAGTCGGAGATGGCAAAATTGCGGCTGATCCCGCCCATGTTGAAGAGGTTGTCGGTCTTGCCGGAATCGAGAATGAGGATGCCGATGCCCTCGTCTTTAAGCGCCATCAACATGCGAAAACGATTGGGGGCGGGGCTGGCGCTGGGCACTCCGCGATGCGGGGGAATTACGGAATCATAAGCGTTGTCCGCCTCGGTCGTCGGAATCGTCGCGGGCTCTCCGGCGAGGACGATTGCGCCCTTGAGCTTGCCTTTGTAGGTGGCGAGGTCAGCCTTCATATCAAGAATGACGACATTGCCTTTCAATTCACCATCCGTGGGCTTCGACCATCCCATAGAGCGAATAGGGACATCGCGCTGGATGGGCGCGGTGATGGAGGCGCGATCGTCTCCGCGATAGAAGGCGTGGGCGACCTGCGTGGTCTCAAGGTGCGCGTCCACGCCGTAGTCTTTGAAGCGTTGCAGCGTCCAGTCGCTGGCGCGCTGCATGTTCTTGGAGCCAGTGAGCCGCGGCCCGATTTCAGTAGTGAGATATTCGAGATTTTTCATCAACTCGGAGTGCGCCTTGATCTCGGCATCGATCTTCTGGTCGGCTTCCTCCATTGCGGAGCGGTATTGCTTTTTCTGGTCTGGGGTGCGCGATTCAGTCTGGATTTGGGTAGCGGGCGCGGCCTGGGCCTGTACGAACGCATGGTTCGAGAAGATGAGCAGCGCGCAGAGGGGAAGGAATAAGGTAAGTTTTTTCACGAAACAGGATAGCAGGAGAGAGCGGCTGACTGCTGGTCTTTGGCGGCTAGCAGCTGGAAGCCAATCGTTGGCCGCCTCGGGTCAGCGACTCCACAAAGTCTATTACCGTCTTCTCCGCCCAGCGCCCGTCGTAGCCAATGGCATCTTCGGCGAGGAAGGCGCAGTGTCCCCCGTGCGCGGTTTCGAGGTATGTGATGTGAGGGTTGGCGAGGGCCTTGGCGCGAGTCGCCTCGGTAACACGGATGAAAGGATCATCGAGCGAGTGGATAATCAGGGTTGGGATCTGGATATCGGCAATCACGCGGGCGGCGCTGGCGCGTGTGTAATAGTCGTCCGCGCCCGCAAACCCGTGATAGCGTGCGGTGACATATTCGTCAAACTCCCAGATGCTGGCGAAGCGGCGCAGGCGCATCTTGCTATAAATATCAGGAAAGAGAGCGCGCTTCTGGTTGTAACGGCGGCGCAAGCCGTGCATGAATTTCAATTCGTAGAGACGGTTGCGCGGGTGGTGCAGCGCGGCGGCGGAGGGGCCGAGGTCCATGGCGGCAGAGACGGCGGCGATGGCGATGATCTGCGGCGGCGCATGATCGGCGTATTCTCCGGCGCACTTGAGCACGAGATTGCCGCCCATGGAAAATCCCACCAATGCGATCTTTTCAAGTCCGTCTTCCTGAAGCAGAATGCGGGTGAGAGCGGCGACGTCGGCGGAGAGGCCGGAGTGGTAGAGCGTGGAGGTGAGGGTTTCCGTGCCGCCGCAGTTGCGCATGTTCATGCGGACGACGTTCATACCGCGCGCCCACGCTTTGCTGGCGGCACCGATGACGTAGTTGGAATCGATGGAGCCTTCTAATCCGTGCACGATGACGACGGTCATGGCGGAGGTGCGATGAGTCTTCCAGTGGCAGGAGCAGGCGACCTCGGCATTTTCCGCGACGCGGAAGCGGCGCAGTTCACCGGGTGGCAGGAGGTTCTCGCGGCGCATGAAGTTGCCCATGATGGTCTGCACGTGGCCTCCGCGCAGGCGCCGACGCGGGATGAAGGGGGCAGGAGCGAAGCGGGGGGCAGGGAGGGGCATTACTTACAGTGTCATATTCCGGATCGCAAGTTACAAGTCGGAGGAGCGGGCAGCATGGAGACGAGATAGGCTTTTACCATCACATGTAATGGGAGCAGAGGCTGGCCATGATACACCTTGAACTGAATGCTGAAGTTGAAGCGCGGCTCGCTGCGGAGGCCGAAGCCCATGGGCTTCAGACGGAGAAGTATGCGGAACGTCTGATTGAAGAGGCGGTTGAATCGAGGCCAGGGGGCCTGCATCCACGTGCGACAATCGAAGAATTCCGTGCGTTTCTGGACGCACTTTCCAGTCAGGCTCCTAATGTTGCGAACCTTCGGCGCAGCACTTTTCCGCGTGAGATGATCTACGCTGAGCATGATTGATGTTTCAGATGTCTTACCAGGTGGATACCAATGTTTTGTTACGGCTCGCTTAACGTGACAGCCCAGACCATTTGCTCATGCGACAGTGTGTCGACGCTCTGTGGTCAAGAGGCGCAAAGCTCTTCTACAGCTCTCAGAATTTAGCGGAATTCTGGAATGTCTGTACACGGCCCAAAGGTAACAACGGATTCGGTTTTTCCGTGGACGAAACAGACTCACGATCGAGGCTCATCGAGCAAGATCTAGAGTACCTGCCGGATAGAGAAGCAACGCATCACGAGTGGCGGAGAATGATAGTGCAATATTCAGTTTCCGGCATTCAGGTCTATGATGCGAGGCTTGTCGCAGCCATGTGCGTATATCAAATTGAACATCTGCTGACCTTGAACGTAGTGGATTCCAAGCGGTATAAAGGCGTGAGTATCGTTCATCCCACGGACGTGTTGGCAAGCAGGTAGGCGCCCGTGATTACAGCCGAGTCATTCGATCATGTTCCCCCTCTTCTCCGAATTAGAGCCAGATGGCTACACAGAGCAGTGTTCCAGATGGGACGCGATGGTCTGGATTTCTTTGTTTTCCCCTGAACATTTGCGGCGGGGTGTGCGTATCAGCGGCTAGGCCCGGTGCGTACACAAAAGTTTACCGAGTTTTGAAATTTTCTGAAGATATTTCCGCTCCTAATGCGTCTATCGTTTATCGGGAGTCAGGTGACGAACAGAAACGAGGAGTGTTATGCAGTTGCAGATAAATGCCAGTTATGAGCGCAGCGGAATCTCCATCGTCCGTTGCCGGGGACGGATCATCTATGGGCCCGAGGCGGAGGCATTTTCTGAGATGTGTCAGGCGGCGTTCTCTAAAAGTTGTGATCTGGTCGTGAATCTGAGTGAAGTGACACTGATTGACAATCACGGGGTGGGGGCATTGATTGGGCTTATCACCGCAGCGCGTCCTAACGATTGCGACCTATGTCTGGTTCTGCCGAAGAAGGCAAGAAAAGTAACTGAGATTTTGAAACTGGTGAAGCTGTATGACCAATTCCGGGTGTATGCGACGGAAGAAGAGGCGATCGGCAGTTTTCATCGCGCCTATGCGGTGGCGTGAGGTCGGCTGATCGGCAATCAGCGTTGGGCGACGACAGAGCGAAATCGCGGAAAGCAGATGGCTGGGAATGGCCGTCTGATCTACTCGCTTCCGTCCGGCATGGGATAGATTTGTTCTCCTCGGGCGCGCGTGACCGAGACTCGCGTAATATCCCCCGGCTTCCAGGAGGTAATTCCCTTTTCGGCGATAGCAACGGCGCGTTCGAAGGGAACGCGGGCGATGAGTGCGGTATCTATTAACAAATATTTTGAGGAATTCTGGGCGACGCGGACCCCCACATACGCGTGTCCCGGGATGACGATGATTTCAGGGTCCATGCCCAGGTTCTCGAAGAGAGAGGCGAACATTACCACGCCGTCAATGCAGTTGGCGGAACCGTTGAGCAGGCTCTCGCGGGGGGTGCGGATGCGTTCGGCATAAGCGGAGTTCTTCGCGTTTCCGAAGGTCAGAGAACTCTTGACGTAAGAGACGCCTTGCTTCTGCAACGCCAGATAGATAGCCTGCGCTTGCAGCCGAGTGGAAGCCTCCTGTCCGGCAGCATCTTTCCATGGTTCGTAGCCGGGCAGACGGCGTCCCGGCATGTACTCCTTGGCGCGGGAGAGCAGTTTCTCGACGGCGGAATCGTGGGGAGTGACCCAGGAGGCGATCATCGGCGCGTAAATGAACTTGTTACCCCAGTACATGTCGTCCGCGGCGCGGATTCTGAGCGGAAGCGAACCGGCATAGAGAACGGTGCCAGCGGAATCAATCGCGCGAACTTGAGCCAGGGCGGGTGAAACTTCACGATTTCGGAACGCCCGCTCAACCAGCGGAGGCGCGAAGTTCAGGGTCTTGCTCGCCCCCGGCGGGAGTTCAACGTTTTGGGTCTCTTCCTCGCTCCATCCGGAGATGTGGACGGAGATCCGGGCGCGCAGAATCTGCCCGGAGGCAGCGGGATTGGTTATTTTGACCTGCAAAATGCCGAATTCGCGTTTGCTGGGCGATTCTTCGGCAAGATGGTTGGCAAACGCGGGGAAGACATCGCCGGCCATTCCCGCCGATGCTTGCAGAGTGGGAGAGAGGACCGGCTCGCGAATGCTGCGATTTACGCGAGGCAGCGAATCCGCGTCTTTGCTGCCCGCGGTTGCCTCTTTCGGCTTCGCGGCAGCAAAGGCCGTAGAGGTCGCAGCCGCGAGCGCGAAGAAAAGCACGCTTGCGTTCGCAATCCGCTGAAATCGCCCTGCCATGTGAGTTCTGAGGAAATTCTACTCAGGATACGGATTTAGACAATCGGGTAGAGAGCTTAATCCCTGAGTAGAGTAGCCAAGCGAGCGAGCAGATTCCCAAGTCGCAGGCAGCGGGAGTTGTATAACAAATTGCAAACTCCAGGATTACGTTTCTTTGCAAGGAATTGCCAGGGGCGCGGATTGCCGGAATGGGCTGCGCGCCATCACAATCCAATTGAAATACTAAAAGGAGGAATACGATGAAGAGCCGATATTTGGTTCTACCG
>JBDTLH010000108.1:0-8360 GCA_039934875.1 Acidobacteriaceae bacterium
ATTACTTGGATAAGGAGCAGCCATGCCGCCAGATACGCATCAATCGAAGCTGGACCGCTTAGAAGCAGCAGGTATTATCAAGCAAGAGCATTTCTCCGAGCACGATAAGAAGTTGCTTGAGGGCATCTCGGACGAAGAGATCGAAGTATTGGTCCGCCTGCGCAAGAAGTTGGGAGAAGTCCCGAGCGGACGCGAGCATATTCGTCCCAACATCGTAGTCTGACAAGTTTCTGGGGCGGGACGCCCGCAGCCATGAATGACGGGAGTCACAGCCAAGCTTTATGGAACAAGATTCGCCTGGCCGAGGAAGGGCTCTGGGCGGCGAGCGAGCGCTTTTGGCTGCACGCCAGTCTGAAGGAGTTGCTGCCGGAATTTCTGATCTCTCTGCACAGCGTTATGCAAGCGAGTATTCCGTTGATGGGCGCGGCACGAGAGCGAGCGCTCGTGCTTGCCGCGGACGGGGACGATGTGGCGCGCAGGAGCGCGGAATACCTGGAACGGCACATCGGCGAGGAGCAGGGCCACGATGAATGGCTGCTCCGAGATCTGGAGGAGATGGGAACAGCGCGCGAGACGGTGTTGCGCGCGACTCCGGATTCGGCGGTGGCATCCCTGGTGGGCGCGCAGTATTTCTGGGCACTCCACGCCCATCCCGTCGCCATTTTCGGCTACCTTGCGGTTCTGGAAGGCTATCCTCCGTTGAAGACCCAACTGGCGGAGATTCAGCGGCGGCTACAGTATCCCGCGAGTGCATTTCAATGCCTGATGGCCCATGCAGAGGATGACCCACAGCATCTGGCGGAGATCAATCGCACCCTGGACGAGATGCCGCTGAGCAGCGGGCAAATAAAGCTGGTTGCCTTGAGCGCATTCCACACGATGGATGCGGTTGCTGAGGTCCTCGACAATTTATCGATGTCAGCGACGAAACCTGAATGTGCCCATGCGTGAAGGCGCCACCATCTCGCATTATCGGGTGTTGCAGCGGCTCGGCAACGGAGCATCTGGAGTGGTGTGCAAGGGTGAGGACCTGCTGCTCAACCGCTTTGTGGCGCTCAAATACCTATCAAGCGCGGCGGTGCTGGATAGCAACCAGAAGGAACGGCTGCTGGTGGAAGCACGCGCCGCCTCGGCGCTCGATCATCCGAATATAGGGCGTATTCACGAAATCGCGCAGACGGAAGACGGAGAGATCGTTCTGGTAATGGCTTTCTACGACGGCGAGACGCTGGCCGAACGCATAGCCAAGGCGCCGCTCGAATTGAGCATCGCCCTGCAGATCGAGTCGCAGATGTTGGCCGGTCTGCATCATGCGCACGAGAATGGAGTGCTGCACCGCGACATTAAGCCGTCGAATGTGATGGTCAACCGCAGGAACGAGGTCAAGATCGTTGATTTCGGCCTGGCAAAACGCATCGATGCGGAGCAGCGAGACCTCACCGAGACGGGCATGATGGTGGGAACCATAAGCTATTTGTCTCCGGAGCAGATCTTATGCAAGGGAATCGATCACCGGGCTGACGTGTGGGCGAGCGGCGTAGTGTTCTACGAGATGCTCTCCGGCCGGCTGCCGTTCACCGGAGCCAGCCAATATGCGGTATTTGATTGCATTGTTCATGGCAGGCCGGTCCCGATGCTCACCCTCAGGCCAGAGCTACCCGCGGTGGTAGAGCAAATTGTTGCGCGGTCGCTCGAAAAAAATCCCATGTACCGTTATCAGAGCGCGCTTGATTTTCAGAATGATGTACAAGCGCTTTTGCAGACGCTCTCTCATCCGTTCCGCGCCGCGCCTGTTTCGTCCTCACGCGCTTCGGCGCTAGCCTCAGCGTTGATGGATGGACAGGAGCAATCCATCTTAGTGCTGCCGTTCAGCAACGCCGATCCCCATGCCGCCCAGGATACGGATTATTTCGGAGACGGGCTGACGGACGAGATCATTACGGACCTCTCCGGCATTCGTTCGCTGCGCGTGATCTGCCGCATGTCGGCGATGCGGTTGAAGGGCACCACGGAATCGCCGCAGCAGATCGCGCGGGATTTGAACGTTCGCTATGTGCTTGAAGGAAATGTGCGGGTTTCGGGAAACAACATTCGGGTGACGGCGAAGCTGGTTGATCCGCTCACCGATTCGCTGATCTGGGCGGAGAAATACCGGGGGGTGATGGAGGATGTCTTCGAGATACAGGAGAGCATCTCCCGCCAGATCGTCTCGGCGCTGAAGCTGAAGCTATCACCCTCCGAGGAGATGCAGCTCAACACGCATCCCATTCATAACATCCATGCGTATCAGTACTATCTCAAGGCGAAGCAGGAGATATTGAGTTATTCGCGAGAAGGATTGGAACGTGCGCTCGACTATTTGCGCAAGGGCGAGGAGTTAATCGGGAAGAATGCGCTGCTGCTCTCCTCCATGGGACAGGTGTATTGGCAATATGTGAATGGAGGCATCTCCTCCGATCCTGAATATCTGGCGAATGCCAGGCGATGCGCAACGGAGGCGCTCCACCTGGAGCCCGATGCGCCGCATGCCCATCGCTTGCTGGGGCTGATTGCGCTGCAAGAGGGTGAGACGCAACAAGCGGTGCGGCTGTTGAAGAAGGCAATCGCCGCCGATCCGAATGATTCCGACAGCCTGAGCTGGTATTCGGCGATATGCGCGCTGAGCGGCAAACCGCATGAGGTAAGAAAGACGGCGATGCGGGTGTTGGCGGTGGACCCGCTGACGCCGGTGTACCGCTTCATCCCCGGGTTGATCTCGCTGATGGCGGGGGAGTTCACCGCTGCGCTGGGCCCATTTGAGGAGGCGATCAAGATAGATCCGCAAAATTCGATGTTGCACCTGTGCCACGGGCAGATATTGGCGATGCTGGGGCGCATAGACGAGGCAATTCGCGAGTTTACGGAGACGGCGGAGCGGGAGCCGGAGAACTTCTTTGCGCAGTTGGGAATGCTCTATAACGCTGCCTTGAGGGGCGACGGAAAAGCCGCGGAGCAGTTTGCCACAGAGGAGTTGAAGCAGATTGCGGCGTGCGATACGCAGTATCCGTGGAACATGGCGGAGTGCTATTCGTTGCTGGGCGATTACCAGGAGGCGCTACGCTGGCTTAATCTGGCAATCGATAAGGGATTCATCAATTATCCAATGCTGAATGAGCTGGACCCGCTTTTGGCTGGATTGCGCCGGTCGTTATCTGAGGAGTTCGCGGCGGCGATGCGGCGGGCGCGCCAGCGTTGGGAAGCGTTCGAGGTGTAGTTCAAGATGATCGGTCGTGATGAGAAGCGAGTGAATATCGAAGGCTGCGGACACGTGCCGCTCAAAGGCGCACGGCAAGTTCCCGCGGGAGACCAGGCGCAGTTGATGGAAGTGACGTTGGTGTTGCGCCGCCGCAAGGCGGTGCCCGATCCGCAAGAGACGTTCTCAGACGCGCTGCCCCATCGCCGCGATCACCTGGACCATGCCGTATTCACCGGCAGATATGGCGCGAATTTGCGCGATGTCGAATTGGTGCACCGGTTCGCAAAAGAGGTTGGACTAGAGGTAGAAGATGAGTCGCTGGCGCGCCGCTCGGTTGCGTTGTCGGGCGCGGCGAAGCATATGGCGAAGGCATTTGGGGTAGAGTTCGTCCACTTCGAGCATGAGCGCGGACGATACCATGCCACCGCCGGGACGCCGTCACTGCCGCAGGAACTTGCGGGCGTGGTGGAGGCGGTGTTCGGACTGCATTCGCGTCCTGCGGCACGGCGGAGGTGGAGCGCGCCTGAAGGCCACAGCATGCAGAGCAGATCGATCCTGGAGATTGCAAAGGCATATGAGTTTCCCGAAAGTGCGGATGGCAACGGGGAGTGTATCGGGCTGATCGAGCTGGGCGGCGGCTTCCATGAGAAGGACATAAAAGAATGTTGCTCCGGACTCGGGATCAAAGCGCCGCACATCGAATTCGTTTGTTTACGCGACGCACGGAATGATCCGGCATCGGCGGCGGCGGTGCGCGAATTTATCCGCGTAGCCAATGGGGAATTGAAGCTGAAGAAGTCGCGCGAGATCGAGTCGGCGCAGTGCACGGTGGAAGTGACCATGGATATCGAGATCGCAGCGGCCCTTGCTCCCGGCGCACGGATCGCGGTTTATTTCGCGCCCGCGGACGAGCAGGGTATCTACAACGCGCTGACCCGCGCCATCCATGATGAAGAGCGCCGGCCGTCGGTGTTGTCTCTGAGTTGGGGAGAGCCGGAGAACGGCGTTTCTCCGGCGTATGTGCGCTTGATCGATGAGGCGATGCGGGCGGCTGCGCATTTAGGCATCACGGTGTGCGCCTCGTCAGGGGATGCGGGCGCGATGAATGATTCGAGCGATGGGATGCCGGCGGTGAATTTTCCCGCGAGCAGTCCCTATTGCTTGGGGTGCGGAGGAACGAACACCCGCTTCGGAGGTGAAGCCGTAGAAGAGGAGTCGGTGTGGAACGCGACCCATCACGGCATCAAGGGGGCGAGCGGCGGAGGCGTGAGCCGCGCGTTTCCCATGCCCCGGTGGCAGCAGCGCTGGGAGGTTCCGGAAGGGCCGACGGGAAAAAAGGGAAGGGGCGTTCCGGATGTGGCGGGGCCGGCTGATCCGCACTGCGGATGCGAAATTCTGGTGGCGGGGCAGAACTGCGCTTCCGCGGGAACCAGCGCGGTGGCTCCCATGTGGGCGGCGTTGATTGCGCGCTGCAATCAGGCGTTAGGGAAGCGGTGCGGGTACATCAATCCATTGCTATACCGGATGGCGGCCCATGCGGGCGAACGTAAGGCACTGCGCGAGGTCACGTCGGGCGGCAATGGGATGTATGAGGCGCGCAAGGGATGGAGCGCGTGCACCGGGCTGGGGACTCCGCGCGGCAAGCACTTGCTGCATGCCTTGCAGCACGGGATTAGTAATCAGTAGTCAGGCGGTTGCGGTTGCGCGATGGGGATGGATTTCGGAGGGGGGGTAACTTAATTGTAAATAGCGTTGACATTACTTGGCTTCGCGGGTAACAATCGTCCCGCAGTGTCTGAAGTGCATTTGTTTTGCGCATTGGCCGCTCATTTTTGTAGCCGTTACTGATGGAGGATGAAATGAAAGCCAAGTTTTCCCGGATTTGGATACTGCTGCTGATAACGGCCCTGCTCCTGCTGGTGAGCGCGGCTTTTGCGCAATTCAACGCAGCCATTCAAGGTACGGTGACCGATAATACCGGCGCGGTGATCCCGGGCGCGACGGTTACAGCGACCAATCAGGCGACCGGGGTGGTAGTCAAGGCGGTGTCAACCGGAGCGGGCTTATATCGTATCTCTGGCTTGCCGCCCGGCGTTTATACGGTGGTGACAGAGGCGGCGAACTTCGGCACCCGCACGGACAAGGACGTGAGTGTCGCCGCGGAGCAGCCGCGCGGACTGGATGTGAGCCTTGCTCCAGCCGGCACCAATGCAAGCGTTACCGTCTCCGCGTCAACCCAACCCGAACTACAGACTGAGAATGGCAGCATCAGCGGCAACATTACTACGCAACAGGTCCAGAATCTGCCGCAATTCGGCGGCGATCCCTATGAGCTGCTGCGGCTCACGCCCGGAGTCTTCGGCAACGGCGCGCGCTCGACCAGCGGAGGCACCGTAAACCTGCCGAATACGACCGGTCCGGGCGGCAGCACGCAATCTATCTTCCAGATCGAGAACCAGGTGAACATCGTCGCCAACGGCCAACGCCTCTCCTCCAACAACTACATGATCGACGGCGTGGATGTGAACAGCCAGACCTGGGGCGGCGCGGCAGTGGTGACGCCTAACGATGATTCAGTGAAAGAGATCCACGTCATTTCAAGCCAGTATTCGGCGGAGACGGGGCGCAACTCTGGAGCAACCGTACAGGTAGTGACCAAGAGCGGGACCAATCGCTTCCACGGTGGAGGGTTCTTCGATTATCAAGACCCCAGCCTGAATTCGCACAACGGATACGGTGGACTGGATTCGAATGGACTGCCCATCAATTCGGTGAAGGTGCAGAATAAGTGGCGCGAATACGGCGGCAATATCGGTGGCCCGGTATGGAAAGACCGTCTTTTCTTCTTTGCTTCGTATGAGGGACTGCACAGCAACGCGAACACGGTATCGACGCCGACCTACATTCTGACGCCGCAGTTCATGTCCGCCCTCGCCGCCGCCCGTCCGGGATCCTTCGCAAATACCATCGTCAACGCGCCTGGCCTGACTCCACGGGTCAATCAAGTATTGACCGGAAGCTGTGCGCCCTTCGTAACTGCTAAATGGCCCTGCGCCGTGGTGAACGGTGGCCTCGATATCGGATCGCCCATCGGAGCCGCCGGCACCTACGCGCCTTTCTTCAGCGGCCCGGGTGTGCAGGCGGGTGGCGGGCTGGACGGAATTCCGGACATCGAGTTTGCCACACTCAACCAACCGACGACGCTGCTACCCAATGAATACAACGGGCGGATCGATTACAACGCGGGCCGCCACCAGTTCACGTTTTCCGGCATTCTGACCAAGGGCGAACAGACCGCGTTCACGCTTTCCACCGCGCCGGGGCAGGACCTTAAGGACAAGCCCACCAACGCCGAGGCGATGGTTGCCTGGATATATGCGATTTCGCCCACTTGGCTCAACGACTTCCGGATCAACGGCACCAGGTTTGCCTTCAACGAACTCAACAAGAGCACAGGGATCGACTTCGGCCTGCCCTATACCGATGTCGAGAACCTTCCGAACGGCGTTTCACGAATCAATATCACCGCGGACCGCAGCGGAAATACCCCGAGCGTCACCGCCGAAAATACCTATGAAGTCCGGGACAATGTAACCAAGATACTGGGCCGCCATGCGATTAAGTTTGGCGGAGAATACCGCCGCGAACAAAACAACGATAACCTCGCGGGCAATGCACGTCCGCAATTCACCTTCGCCGGCCCGTGGAACCTGTTTAACAGTACGCCTATCTTCGAAGCCGCGAATGCGAACCCGGTGACCGGCGCCAACGCGAATTTTCAGAAATATTTCCGCGACTATGACTACGGAATTTTTCTGCAAGACGATGTCAAACTTTCGCCGACATTGACGGTGAATCTGGGCATTCGTTATGAGTACTATGATCCGCTCACCGAGAAGAATGGGCAATTGAGTAATTTCTTCTTCGGTAGCGGCGGCTACAACACCGGCTACCTGAACGGCGCACTGAGGACTGTAAGCCAGTTCACCAGGCCCGACCGCAACAACTTCGCGCCGCGGCTGGGCTTTGCGTGGGCGCCGGGCATGTTCGACAACAAGACCGTATTCCGTGGCGGGTTCGGTGTGGCGTATAACCGCCTTTACGATGCACTGCTGACCAACTCGCGTGACAACCCACCTTTCAATGCAAGTTACAGCTTCTGCTGCGGCACTGCCCCCACGGAGTTCGGGACCCCCTTCGACGGCGGTCTGATCGTGCCAAGTATCAGCACTAATGGCGTGAGCGGATATACGTTAAGCCCGCTTATTCCGTCGCAGCTCCCTCTGGGCCCGAACAATCTGCCATTGCCAGGCAAGGGAACGGTCGGCAATTTATACGGCGCGCCGCAGAGTTTTCCCAATCCCTACGTTTACCTTTATTCGTTGGAAATTCAGCAGCAATTCACAGGACGGCTGGTGGGCACGATAGGATACCAGGGCAGCCAGACCCGGAAAGAGATCCGGCTGGTCGATCAGAAGTATATTTATAGCCAGGTAAACCCCAGCATTGACGATCTCTTCTTCGCTACTCCGGATGTGAACGGCGATTTCAATGCCCTGAACGCCAACCTGCATGCCAATTACAGTAATTGGAACTTCGCCGCCAACTACCGCTTCAGCAAGAGCATGGACACGCTCTCTTATGGCGGCCCGGGCGCGGTGACGAACCAGACGTATCCGCAGAACCAGAAGTATGAACGCGGGCCATCGGATTATGACGCGACGAATTACCTGAATTTTTCGACAGTCTGGCAGACGCCGTGGTTCAAGGGCGGTTCAGGCTTTGCGACCAGGTTGCTGGCTGACTGGACGGTCAGCGGAATTTTCACCTACAACTCAGGCCTGCCATGGACACCGGTGGTGAACAATGGCACCTGCCTTCCAGTGGCCAGCCAGTGCGTGTTTACCTTCCGCCCCAGCGCCGTTCTGCAAGCCCCGGTGTATAGCAATTCTTATAGCGCGTTAACTACGTTGGGCGCGAACTTTCCCGCGGGCGGTCCGGCTTACTATGATGTGAAGACGCCGGGCGTTCCAGCGATAGGCCGCAACAGCCTCCGTGGTCCGGATTACAAGTCAGTGGACTTGAGCGTTGGTAAGCAGTTCCGGTTCACGGAATCGGTAGGAAT
>JBDTLH010000109.1:0-2664 GCA_039934875.1 Acidobacteriaceae bacterium
TTGCCGAGATTTCCCATCACCTTCTGGTTGAGCCGCATGGCGGCAGCGGCATGGCCCATCTCGAAACTTATGGAAAGCGGAGTGATTTCTCCCTTGGCCGCCTGCGCCGACAGGTCCCTGTCACCCGCTTCCTGCTGTGCGAAAAAGCCGCCGGCAAGTTTCTGAATCATCGCCTGTTGCTCAGGCTTGACTCCTTTCTTGGCGAGCATGGCGGCCATGTGCTTTGAGGTCGCGTCCGCCGGGTCACCGCGTCCGATATAGGCACACCCATCATCCTGGCGCTCGGCGCGGATGATCGTCACTCCCGTCGCGCGACTCACCTCGTCGATGCTCAGAAATCGACACGGATCTCCCGATATTTTGTTGCTGTCTCCGCTGCTGGGTGCAGTGTCTTCAGCGGTGCCGCTCGACGTGCCGGTAGCGGACTGCCGCACGCCCTCACCGCCGGTTACCCCTGCGGCAATTTCATGTGCCTTCTGGCTCACTTTATGCGCCGCGTAGTAGAGGCCGCCGAGCGCCAATAGTCCGCCGACAAAGATGATGGCCACGAATGCGATCCCTATCTTCACAAGCGAGTTCGAGGATTTCGTGACCGGCGTCGCTGAAACGGGCGTCGGATTCGGATTCAGGTTCCCTGCGCTGAATCGGTCGCTGGCTCTGGAGGGTAGATCCGCCTGTGGGGTCGGCTGCGCACCCTGGGGGACACCCGATCCGCAGCCGCCGCAAAAGACTGCACCGTCGATAAGAGGTGAACCGCATTTTCCGCAAAACGTGGCCATGAAAGTACTCCCTGGTTGTCTCGCCTCACCTGGTGGTGCATGGAAGGCGAATACGACAGCCACTTTGCTACCCTGGAGCAAACATTGCAATCTAATTTGCTGTAAATCCTTGGTTAACTGCTAAGTGCATTCTTTACATTCGTTTGCAGTTACAGGCTAATTGGTGGCCAGAGCGGACGGCGTGCTAAAATCACCCCGTCCCGCCTAAGAAGGAATTGTTATTCGTCCGGATCGCGGCCATCTGACATGGTCGCACCGTGATGACGGCCCGGGACTGTAAAGGCGGAATGCCTGCGGGATGCATCATCTGCGATCTTTCCAGCCGGTCACAGAATCGCCAAACTTTCTATTCTCCTGAGGCCCTTTGTCGTCTCTCATCTGGATGCGCGAGAATAAGACGTACCTTGAAAGCGGCTTTCAGGCTCAATGAAAACTATTTCCGCCTTCATCCTTTTTTTTCTGCTTTCGGCCGCCTGCATCGCACAGAGCGGGTCTCCCAATGTTTATTCCGGCGCAATCTCTAACCCAGCGGGAAAGCCTGTTGCCGGCGCGGACGTACAGCTGACAATCTCAGGCCAAACGCTCCATGCGGAGAGCGGGATTGACGGAAGCTTTGCGATTTCCACGGCGCTCAACGGGCCAGCCACAGTAGAAGCTCGTGCCGCCGGATTCGCGCTGCTTCGTCAGTCCATGGTTCCGTCGCATCCGGCGCGGTTGACGCTGACATTCGCGACCGAAGAGCAGCGGATTGTGGTTACCGCCAGCAGAACACCTTTGGAACTCGATCAGTCGGCCAACGCCGTGCAGACGTTGTCCAGTCGCGCGTTGCAGCGGACACCCGCGCTCGCATTTGGGGACAAAGTGCGGCAGGTCACAGGACTGGATTTCTTCCGCCGCTCGAGCACGCTCGTCGCAAATCCAACTTCCCAGGGCGTATCGTTACGCGGATTAGGCTCGACTGCCGCCAGCAGAACGCTCGTTCTCGCGAATGGGATTCCGATCAGCGATCCCTTTGGCGGATGGGTGTATTGGGATCAGGTGCCCGCACTCGCAATTCGCGATGTGGAAGTAGTCAGCGGCGGAATCTCCAGCCTGTATGGCAGCGGCGCTATCGGCGGCGTCATCAATATATTGGAGCGGCAACCGAACACTACGGCGTACGCCATCGACACCGGATACGCGCAGGAAAATACACCGCACGTGTCCGCGATGGCGACCAGAGTTCTCGGTCCATGGAGTGGAATGGCCGCGGCAGACCTGCTGCGCACGGACGGCTACATCGTAGTCGCGCCCGATGCACGTGGACCTATCGATACGCCTGCCAATGTGCATTACGAGAATGGAGAAGCATACCTGCGCCGCGTGTTTGCCGAGCGCGCGATTGCATATCTCGACGGAAATGTCTTGAACGAAGCGCGCAATAATGGAACCCCTCTGCAAAAGAATGCGACGCGCTTCTGGAGGTATTCGACCGGAATCGACTGGACGACAGAGCGTGCGGGCATGTTTACCGTTCGACTGTTCGGAAGTCAGGAACAGTATCGCCAGAGTTTTTCCTCGGTCCCCGCTGCTCGCACCAGCGAATTTCTCACGCGCCTGCAGCATGTCTCCACCCAGCAGCTGGGAGCCTCCGGTCAATGGACGAAAGCATTGCCTGCCCATGTGCAGCTTGTCGCGGGCGCGGATGCGGACGACGTCCGCGCAACCGATTATGAGTTGCCCATCCTGCACGGCAGTCAAAATGGACTCAGCGACACAAGCGCTCGCCAGCGGGATGTAGGCGAGTACGCAGAAGCGATATGGCAACCCACCCGATGGACGCTCACAGCCTCCTTGCGTGGCGATGATTTCCTCAACCTCGATGCAGAGCAATATCTGCAGACAG
>JBDTLH010000110.1:0-4098 GCA_039934875.1 Acidobacteriaceae bacterium
GGCGATCCTGCAATCTCCACAGAACCGTGTGCAGGGATTTCTGGGTCCGGGGCACGTGTGCGCGGTGATGGGATACAGCGAATATGAGCCGATCAGCGCGCGCTTCAAGGTGCCGATTGTGATTACCGGCTTCGAGCCGCTGGACATCTTGCAAGGAACGCTGATGGTGGTACAGCAACTGGAAGCGGGCCGGGCGATGGTTGAAAATCAGTACTCGCGGATATTGGACCGGGCGGGGAATGTGGCGGCGCAAAAGCTGGTCTTCAGCGTCTTTGAGATCAGCGACCGCAAGTGGCGGGGGATCGGCACGATTCCCAAGAGCGGCTACAAGCTGCGCTGGGAATTTCGTGAGCACGACGCGGAGAAGCTTTTCAACGTGAAGGAGATCGACACTAAGGAACCGGCAATATGCATCAGCGGGCAGATACTTAAAGGGATCAAGAAGCCGCACGATTGCCCGGCGTTCGGGACGTTGTGCGATCCGCAGCATCCTCTGGGAGCGACCATGGTATCGGCGGAGGGAGCTTGTGCCGCCTATTACGCGTACGGGCGGCATTTGAAGCGAGAGAAAGAGGACCGAGAGACGGCGCAGGCATTCGGAGGCGCAGCGTGAACGAGCCCACAAGCCAGGGATCGGTCTCGCATAGCGATTGGCGGGGCATGGTGCTGCATAAGTGCGAAGAGTCGGTGGAGGTGAAGCAGAAGTTTTTCGAGCAGTACGCCGATGCGATTGGCGAGCTGGCGCAGAAGATGGCGGAGCGATTTCAGCAGGGGCGGCGGCTTTGGGTAATGGGCAACGGCGGCAGTGCATGCGACGCGCAGCATACGGCAGTCGAGTTCATTCATCCGATTGTGGAAAAGAGAAAGGCGTTGCCTGCGATTGATCTGGTGAGCCAGATGCCATTGCTAACCGCGATCGCCAATGACAAAGATTACGCGAGAATCTTTGTCGACCAAATCGAGTTGTGGGGAGTGGCGGGCGATATGGCGATGGCGTTCTCGACCAGCGGGAACTCGCCCAACCTGATTTATGCGCTGGAGGCGGCGCAAAAGAAAGGGATACTCACGGTGGGCGTTTCGGGAAGAGACGGCGGCCGGATGTGCGCGGCGTGTGATTACTGCTTCACGGTGCCGAGCTTCAGCACGCATCGCATACAGGAGTCGCATGTGGCGCTGCTGCACATACTGTGGGACCTGATCCATGTGGCAATGGGGGAAGAAGACGTGATTTAGAGCATTGTCGAATTGTCAAATTGTTTAATTTTGGAAATGAGCAATGAAGAAATTCGACGATTCGACCGTTCAACAATTCAACAATGCAGGACTGATTGGATGAGAGACGTAAAAGTTGTGGAAGACACTGCAATCGAGGGACCCGAACCGCTGACGGGATTTGGCAGTTGCCCGTTGCCGATTTTTGAGCACAAGAATATTGTGTTGGGGCATGGCAGCGGGGGCAAGCTGACGTCGGAGCTGATTGAGAAGATATTTCTGCCGGCATTCGCGAATCCGTTGCTAGACAAGCTCGACGATCAAGCGGTGTGTGAGGTGAACGGCGCGCGGCTGGCGTTCACCACCGATTCGTTCGTGGTATCGCCTATATTTTTTCCGGGCGGCGATATCGGAAGCCTGGCCGTCAATGGAACCGTCAACGATCTGGCAATGAGCGGGGCGCGTCCGCTGTATCTCGCGGCGGCATTCATTCTGGAAGAGGGATTCGCCGCCGATGATTTGCAGCGAGTGGTGGCATCGATGAGCACGGCGGCGAAAGCGGCGGGGGTGCAACTGGTGACCGGCGACACCAAGGTGGTGAATCGGGGCAAGGGTGATCAGATTTTCATTACCACTACGGGAATTGGAGTGATCGAGCGGCCGGTGAATATCTCCGCGGATGGGGCGCGGGCGGGCGACAAGATCATTGTGAGCGGATATATCGGCGATCACGGCATGGCGATTATGTCGCAGCGGGAAAACCTGGAATTCGAGGGAGCGATCGAGAGTGATTGCGCCGCGTTGCACGGATTGGTGACGGCGATGCTGGATGCTGCGACTGATGAGGGCTTAATCCATTGTTTGCGCGATCCGACGCGCGGAGGCGTGGCAACTACGTTGAATGAAATCGCGGCACGCTCCAAGGTGGGGATGCTGCTGGATGAACGGGTTGTGCCGGTGCGCGATACGGTGAAGGGTGCGTGCGAGGTGCTAGGCCTGGACCCGCTCTATGTGGCGAACGAGGGGAAACTGGTGGCGGTGGTGGCACCCGAGGCCGCGGAGAAGGTGCTGGCGGCGATGCGGTCACATCCGCTGGGAAGAGATGCCGCGAGGTTGGGCGAAGTGGTGGCGGAGCACGCGGGCATGGTCCTGATGAAGACGGAAGTCGGCGGGACGCGCGTGCTCGATGTAATGTTTGGCGAGCAATTGCCAAGAATTTGTTGAGCGGTGCATCTTGTGGCGCGCTGATCCGCATCATGGAAAAGGTGTTCGCGTAAGCCGATTTGCAGAGCTTCATCGCATCAATAAGCATCAGCAACCCTGTATTTGACTTGCGGTTTGAAGTGGGCATAGGATGGCAAACGTTGGTGGAGGCAAGGCTCTGAATTGCGCTGCTAGTTGCGAGTTCACGGGGGTCCAGGAGCGTTCGTCACTCTACCTACTCTTCCCGATTCAATCCGTTAATCCAATCCAATTTTCCCTTGCGACCGGCGATGCCGGCCGCGTTCTTTTCACGCCAAGCGAAGCAGCGAAAGAGAGATGCCATGCCTGAGGTACCGATTTCTTCGGCGAAGTCTCAAAAGCCGGCGCCAGCGGCGCCGGTAAAAGAAGTTCATATTGTGTGGATCACGGCAGGACTGGGCTGCGATGGAGACAGCGTGTCCGTCACCGCGGCGGAGCAGCCGAGCATAGAAGATGTATTGCTAGGAGCTATACCGGGATTGCCCAAAGTTTACCTGCACAATCCGGTGCTGTCTTATGAGAACGGCAGCGAGTTTATGCAGTTTTATTACGACGCGGAAAAGGGGAAGCTGGATCCGTTCGTGCTGGTGGTCGAGGGCTCGATTCCCAACGAGAAGATAAAAAGCGAGGGATATTGGGCGGCGGTAGGAACGGACCCGCACACCGGGCAGCCGATTACCACCTGCGAATGGATTGACCGCCTTGCTCCCAAAGCGCTGGCGGTGATTGGCGCGGGCACTTGCGCGACGTATGGCGGCATTCATGCCATGGCGGGTAATCCGACGGGCTGCATGGGGCTGGCGGATTATCTGGGATGGGGCTGGCGCTCGAAGGCGGGGCTGCCGATTGTGAACGTGCCCGGATGTCCGGTGCAGCCGGATAATTTCATGGAGACGGTGCTGTATCTGCTCTATCAGGTAGCGGGCCTTGCGCCGGTGATTCCGCTGGATGACCAGTTGCGTCCGACGTGGCTGTTTGGCAAGACGGTGCATGAGGGCTGCGACCGCGGCAGCTATTACGAGCAGGGCGATTTCGCGGCGGAGTATGGATCATCGAAGTGCCTGGTCAAGCTGGGCTGCTGGGGTCCGGTGGTCAATTGCAATGTGACCAAGCGGGGATGGATGCGGGGCATCGGAGGCTGTCCGAACGTGGGCGGCATCTGCATCGGATGCACTATGCCTGGGTTCCCTGATAAGTTCATGCCGTTTATGGATGAGCCGCCGGGCGGATTGATTTCGAGCACCATGGTGGGAGCGTATGGCAGGATGATCCGCGCGCTGCGTGGGATTACCAACAACACTCTCAATAAAGAGCCGAAGTGGCGGCACCGCGGAGCAGAGCTGACTACGGGATATCGTCCAAGCACCTACTGATAGGGATATTGACAACTGAAAGGAAAGGATTGTAATCATGGCGACCATCGCAGAGACCCTGCCGGAGACTCCCACCAAGAAGCGGAACCTGGTCGAGATGAACTGGGACCCGATCACCAGAATTGTGGGCAGCCTGGGCATCTTCACCAAGATCGATTTTCAAAACAAAGAAGTAGCGGAATGCCACAGCACTTCCTCGATCTTCCGCGGATACAGTGTGTTCATGAAGGGCAAAGACCCGCGTGATGCGCACTTCATCACCAGCCGCATC
>JBDTLH010000111.1:0-10871 GCA_039934875.1 Acidobacteriaceae bacterium
TCACCCCGAAGTGACGACTACCTAAAACATGACCGCCGCTGGACCTTGCGGCAGCGCAGCGTCGGCGTGAGGTTCAACGTTACTTCCGCCGCCCACCGTGATTGATCGATCGTCCTCTCGAGGGGGCCTACGACGTGTGTTCCCACAAATTCCGGAACATGGGCATCTCGGCCCCTCGAATGTTGTCGGCCACCGGAACGCGTGGCAATTTGACAATGTTGCATTCAATCGTGTCCATGAGGGAGAAGTCACAGAGCGTCCAGGGGAAAAGCGTTACTTCCGCGTAGCCTGAGCCGCTGAGGAAGAAAGGCGTAGCTGATAATCGATAACACGCGCTACTCCCAACTTGCGGTTTACCGCTTCGAGATCGGGCATTACTCGTTGCAGCTTTTGTTCTTCGGTTTCGAGGGTATTCAGCTCTTCGCCGCGTCCCTGAAGCAAGGATCGACCGCCCTTGGAACGATCGATGCGTTCGCGAAGCTTGAAAGCGTGGTAGTTGGCGATCACAATCTTGGCGCGGTTAACTTCCTCCAACATGTCGCCAGGCACGAGTTCGCGGCTCTTGTAGTAGCTGTCCGGATCATTTGGATGCAACACACGCAAGCGGTCTTTGATCGTCAGACCCGGTGCTACAACAAGGAATCCGCGCGTGAACTTCTTGCTCTGTGAGCGACGCGCAGCATTGATGGATTTCCAAGCAATGAGCATGACCATCACCGTGGTTTTGCCCGCACCTGTCGCGAGTTTTAACGCGAGGCGCATCAGCTCAGGGTTAGCGTCGTTGTTGGCGTTGGCGAGATGCTTAAGAAACCCCTCGGCCGCCTTCGGTTGAGGCGCCACCTCTGTTAGCCAGATCGCCGTTTCTACCGCTTCAACCTGACAAGAGAAAGGACGGATGCCGCTGAAGCCGTGGTGTCGCCAGTGTTCAAGCGGGCGAGCCGTTTCTGGAGTGACACGCCAGTCACTCGGACTAGGTAGGCTTCGCCACTTGTCAACTTGGTTGCGAACAGCACTAACGATCGCAGCGTGGTTGTACTGCTGGTTCGCCGTTGAGAGCCCCAAGCCCTCATCAAACATTAGGGATGTTTGCTTCGCCTTGCGTTTTTTCGGTTTTGGTATCGGCGTGATGAATTCGGCGGGACGTCGGGGTCTCAATGCTTTTCTGAGTTGGTTGGCCCTGATCATCGGGCTCCCAGTGGCGCTCTGGGCGGCCGTAGGGAGAATTCAGAAACAGGGTGGTCGAAGAAAGGATTGCCGTTGGTCATGTGGCGCCGACCGAAGATCCGATGGAGCGCATAACCGAGCTTGAGAAGACGGCAGCCAAATCGACAGTCGCGCCCCAGCGAAGAGCAAGACGACCAGTTCGTCGCGCCCATTGGAACTTTCTCGTCGACATCCGCTGCCTACCCGTGTTTCTTGCTGGTCACAAAGGCTTTTATAAGCTTTTGACCACCTGATCCGATCGGTTCATCCAGAGAGGTGCAGTTGGGGGAGATAGGTAAGACCACTTAGAAGCAAAGAGGTTAAGTTACGGTATTGTAAGCAGACGTTCTGTTGACTGCTCCCACTGTTGCACACTTCTGATGAAGTGAAGGGAATGGCTGCTTTCAATTCACCGAGCTCCCCGCATCCATGGCGTGGAAGCAATTTCAAAGTGAAAGGTAACAATCTTTTGATTTATCTAATGAATCCTGCGCTCATTTGTGTCCGGCGCACGACGGGACTATGTCTTTCTTCCAAATTCAAACCTGTATATGGCGCAGGTGAACATGAGTGCTAATCCCTTTCCCGTCGCCACGGCAGGCTTAGCGCTGAACCCGCCGCCGGTGCCTGCGGTTTCAAAGCCCTTGATGACTACGTACCATTCGCTCCTACCAGAAAGCCGCGGTCCTACTAGATGTTTCACCTGAAACCCTGGAGAAATGGCGTCAGCGTGGCAAAGGTCCGAGGTTCACCCGATGTCCGAGCGGTGCAATCCACTACCGGCTGAGCACGCCGATAGATCTTCTCGAAAACCAAACTCGTGATCAATAACACGTGTGGGCCGCCGTCATTTCGATGTGTTTGGCTGCGGCTTTCTATTTAAGCATTTAACACATGAGAGAAAACAAACCATTCACTTTCCTGTTGTGGCATTGCGCGGCCTCGGTGGGCATACCACTCAACTCCAAACGCGTACTGATAGGCACAAATGGCTATTCAAATCATAAGCGGAAGGGCGGTTCAGCCTCTTCCGATTGAACCCCTGCTGAATGTGAAGCAAACGGCGCGCATACTGGGTGTCTCCGAGAAGACTCTGCGAGACTGGGTGTGGCGCCGAAAGATAGACTATGTAAAATCAGGCGGCCGAGTAATGTTTGAGCAAGATGCGATTCGCGGATTCATCTCCCGCAATCGCGTGCAAGCGAAGCAACGGGTCGTGTAAATGCGCGTTTTCAAGAAGAGCAAGTTTTACCACTACGAGTTCGAGTTCGAGCGGAAGCGCTACCAAGGCTCCACTCGTCGCAAGAATGAGCGCGAAGCGATTCAGATCGCCAGCGCACTCCAGTTCCGCATAGTTAAGCAATCCGTCGGGCTAGGCCCTAAAGAACCAGCTCCGACAATTCGAGACTTCCAAAGTGTATTTGAGAATTGGATCGATCAGGAAATAGAGGACTCACGCACACGCGAGTTCTACAAAGTCTGTTACCGGCGGCTAACAGAGTGCGAATACCTCGCCGATGTCCGACTGGACCAGCTGAACGAGCCACTCATTGAGAAATTCAAGACTTGGTCTCTCGGGTTGGAAGCAGTCAAGAGTAAGACAACCGTTAACCGGTACTTGGCGACTCTCTCCAAAGCCCTGCATTATGCAAGCGACAAGCTAAAGCTGATCGACAGCGTTCCTAAGATCCACAAATTCCCGAAGTCGAAAGTCTGTGAACGTGAACGCGAGTTCGTCTTTAGCATGGAACAGTACGAGAAGTGGATCGCCACCGCTCCTGAGCCGCTGCGCTCATCCTCAATTATGGCGCGCGCGTGTGGAATGTCGCGTAATGAACTCCTCGCCTTGCAAAAGGATGCGGTTCACATTACAACGAGCGCTGATCCCAGAGGGTTTTACGGATATATTGAGATCAAGCGCGGGCTCAAGCGCGAGAGCCGGAAGCGAAAGCTCCCAATAACGATAGCTATGCGTGATGTAATCGTGAGCGCAATCGCTGGGTCGAATTGCAAGCACGTCTTTACCAGCTCCGAAGCGCGGACGAAACCGATGTCGCCCAATACCCTTGCCGACCAGGTTCGCCGCACTCAAGAAGAATTGCAACTTCCAAAGGGCGTCGGTCTGCACGCACTTCGCCACTCATTCTTGACACAAGCTGGTAAACTGACGCAGAACGTGAAGGCGTTACAATTGTTAGCGGGACATAGTAACGTCCAGACAACGATGAGATACATCCATCCAAATGAAGCCGACGTTTTTGCGATTGTGGCTGACTCGCAGTCCGCTCAGGGGAATGCGGTGGGGGACGCACCAGTGTTGCTGAAGCATTCAGTCCCTTCAAAAACCCCTTCAACAAAACTGGCCGCTCGGAAAGTAATCGCAAGTATATGAAAATAAAGTGCGAAAGTGGCGGAATTGGCAGACGCACCAGACTTAGGATCTGGCGGGGAAACTCGTAGGGGTTCAAGTCCCCTCTTTCGCACCATAAATACATCGATTCACTAATTGCTAGCTTCTAGTCACTAATCCCTTGTCCCTTCTCTTGCGTTAGTACACTGAAATTCATGCATATCCTCTTCGTCGGAGACGTCTTCGGCAGCGCCGGGCGCAACATCGTCCGCGAACATTTCCAGCACGTCGTCGAATCGCACGATATTGATCTCGCGATCGTGAACGTGGAAAACGCCGCCGGCGGCTTTGGCTGCACTCCGCAGATCGCCGAAGAGTTCTTCGACCTCGGCGCCGACGTGCTCACCACCGGCAACCACGTCTGGGACAAGAAGGAGCTCTTCCCTTACCTGAACGCCGGCGCCGCTGATCCCGCGAGCCGCAACCGTCGCATCATCCGTCCCGCCAATTATCCCGAGGGCACGCCGGGCTTCGGCATGGTCGAAGGCACGGCGCGCAACGGCATTCCCTATGCTGTCCTGAACCTGCAGGGGCGGGTCTTCATGCAGCAGATTGACGATCCCTTCCGCAAGGCCGACGAACTGCTCAAGCAGACCAAGGCGAAAGTTGTCTTCCTCGACTTTCATGCCGAAGCCACCTCCGAGAAGGTCGCGATGGGATGGTATCTCGACGGGCGCGTGACCGCCGTGGTTGGCACCCATACTCACATTCCTACCGCCGACACCCGCGTCCTGCCCAACGGCACGGCTTACCAGACCGACGTGGGCATGTCCGGCCCCTATGACAGCGTCATCGGGGTGGAAAAAGAGTTGGTGCTGGGCCGATTTCTCACCGGATTGCCGGGCAAATTCGAGGCGGCGAAGGGAAACCCCAAGATGTGCGCCGTAGTTATCGATTGTGATGAAACGAACGGCAAAGCGCGCTCTATTCAGCGGATCATGTTGGGCGAGTGATCTGTTTGATATGCGGCGCCAATTCCGATAGCAGTACCCCGCCAAGGATGAGGCCGCAGCCCAGCAACGCGCGTCCGCCGAGCCGTTCATGCAGAACGAGATAGGAGGTGAGCAGCGCGAAGACCGGCTCCATGGTGAAAATCAGCGCGGTATTTGTAGCAGAAGTAAACTGCTGCGCCCAGGACTGGATCGCGAAGGCTGCCGCGGTCGCCAGCACCGCCGTGACCACCAGCGCGATCAGCACCCGCCCGCTCCACAGTACATGGAGACGTTCAAACAGCGGCACAGCCGACGCCATCAGAACGGCGGCAATCCCGGTCTGCAGTATAGCGACCGCTTTGAAGGAGACTGCCTGCGTCGCGCGTCCGAGAAAGATAATTTGCAGCGCGAAGGCAATCGCGCATGCCAGGGTGAGCCAGTCTCCGGGATTGACCTGCGCCAGGTCGGACCAATTCCGACCGGCGGGAAGCGCCAGCATGGCGAGACCGGCAAAGGCCGCGGCGACGCCGACTCCTGCCCAGATGCTGATCTTGCGCCGAAACAAGGCGAACAAGAAAAGCGGTACCAGCACCACCGACAGGCCGGTGATAAATGCCGATTTCGATGGCGTCGTGAGCCGCAATCCCGTGGTCTGAAACGAATAACCCAGAAACAACAGGACGCCGACCGGCCATGACATGCGCCACTCTCTGCTGCCTATTCGCCGCAACTCTCGCGGATAGAAGGCAACCAGACACAAAAATGCCAGGGCCATGCGCAAAGCATTAAACAGCAGGGGAGAGATATCGTTCAGCGCGTCTTTAACGGTGACGAACGTTGCCCCCCAAATCAGCGCCACCAGCAGCAACAGCCAATGGGCTTTGGCCGTCCGCGACACTATTTCCTGACCGGATCGGAAGCGGACTGATACACCGTATCTCCGCCCACTATCGTCCGCAGCACCTTGGTCCCGAGGATCTCATGCGGCGGGATGGCGGTAAGGTCGCGATCGAGCACCACGATATCAGCGTATTTGCCGGGTACCAGGGTTCCTTTGTTCTTCTCCGCAAATTCGGCATACGCGGATCCGGTGGTATATGCATCAAGGGCTTGCCAGATAGTGATGGTCTGGTCGCCGGGATAGGTCTTGGTACCGGCCTCATTCATGCGCGTGACGGCCGCATACAATCCGCGAAAGGGCGTGATCGGCTCGACGGGATAATCGGTGCCGAACGCCAGCGGCACTCCGTTTTTCAAGAACTCGCGCCAGGCATAGGAATACTTCGCCCGCTCCGGGCCAAGCCGCGCCTCCGCCCAGTTCATGTCGGTCAACAGGTGATTGGGCTGCATCGACGCGATCACGCCGATGGTCTTATAGCGGGCAAAGTCCCCGGGCGCGACCACCTGCGAATGTTCGATGCGGAAGCGCAGGTCGGCGCCCTGCTTGCCGGTCTGCTTCTCCGCATACTCGAAGGCGTTCAGTGCCATGCGCACCGCCGCGTCGCCGATGGCATGAAAGCCAAGCTGAAAGCCTGCCGCCACGCGCTCCGCCGCCATAGGATCCAACTGCTCCTGTTTGTAATAGGGGATCCCCATGTCCTTCGCATTGTCTGAGTAGGGCGCCAGCATCGCCGCCGTTCCCGATCCCAAGGAGCCGTCCATGAATCCTTTGAGCATTCCCGTATGCAGCATCGCATCAGTTGCGGCGTGATGCGCGCGCTCTTCCTTCAACTGCTTGACCGGATCATTGAAGGTGAGCCACTCGGTGATGCGGAGTGGAAGTTTGTCTTGTTGTTCGAGCTGTTCATAGACCTCGAAGTCCTGCCAACTGCTGTAATCCTGCGCGGAGGTAACGCCCCAACTCACCGCGTCCGCCAACGCCAGCTCAATGCCTTTGCGCCGCACCGCCGGAGTAGGAGGAGGTATCTTCTTTTCGATTGCGGATTTCGCATTTTCGCGCACGATGCCCGTCAATTCACCATTGGCATCATGGTCGAATTTGCCGCCCTGCGGATCCGGCGTGTTGCTGGTGATACCCGCCGCCTTCAACGCCGCCGAGTTCGCCACCGCGATGTGTCCATCCACGCGTCCGAAAAACGCCGGGTGGCCGTTCGTCACCTTGTCCAACTCCTGCCGGGTCGGCAGCTCCACCTTGCGCCAAACGGTGTGGTCCCAGCCCTCGCCGAGAATCCACTGTCCCGGCTCCGCCGTCGCTGCCGCCTTCTCGATGCGCGCCAGCATCTCTTCGAGCGACTTCGAGCCGTTCAGCACGACCGCCAACTTGGCCCCTCCAGCCTCAGCAAGATGGGTGTGCGCGTCGTTGAAGCCGGGCATGGCAAAGTGTCCGCCCAAATCAATCACTTTGCTCTTGTTGGATCGATATGGAGCGACCTCCGCGTCGCTTCCCACCGCAAGCACCTTGCCGGACGAGATCGCTATGGCCTCGACAAAGCGGCCCTTGCCGCCATTGTGGACGCCGGTATAGATGTGTCCGTGGACCAGGACCAGGTCGGCTGAATCGGCAAACATGACGGCGCTCCCGATAAATATGAACGTGAAGAGCAAGAGAAAGAGGCGGATTCGAATAATTTTCATGGACGCGCCCATTCTAAATGAGAGCCCGAAAGCAAACCGCCGAGGCGTCCAGCTATTCCGCCAGCGCGAGCGCCGCCAACAATATCCGCTTGAGCGCCAGGTCGCGTCCGCCGCTGTCAAACCACTCACGGAGGGTATGGGCACCCGACCCGGTGCCGCCTGCGCCGATGCTGACCGCCTCCCTTCCCAGCGAGAGTGGAATGTTGGCATCGGTTGAACTGCGGCGAGTCTCCGCACGAATACCAAGATGCGCATCAACCGCCTTGATGACGGCGAGAATGCGCGCATTCGGCTTCAGCTCCGCTGCCGGACGGTCGCCGATCTGCTTTACCTCATAGCGGAGCGAGAGAACATCGCGCTTGGTTCCGCCCCGGCGTAGTTGCTCGCCTACCGCGAGATGGATGGAATTGCGCAACGCTGCTTCCAGTCGCTTGATCTCTTCCGGATCCACCGAGCGAATATCCACTCGCATTCCCGCCGATTCAGGGATGGTGTTGACCGATGTGCCGCCGGCAATGGTACCGATGTTGATGCTGGAGCGCGGTTCGTGTGGAATGGGCGTCTGCTCAAACAAACTGATCGCCCGCGCCAGCACCGCAATCGGATTAGCACGGCCATAGTCCTGCCACGAGTGCCCGCCCGGCCCATGGATGGTGACCTCGAAGCGGCGGCTGCCCAGGGCTTCGGTCACGATGGAATCCGTTCCCGTGCCGTCGAGCACCAGCGCATAGGCAATGTTGGCCGCCACTCGCGAAGCATACAAATGGCGTATGCCGCGAAGATCACCTTCTCCTTCTTCGCCTACATTGCCGACCAGGAGGATGTCAGCGCCATGCCTCAGTCTTTTATTCCGCAAGGCGCTCGCGACCGCCAGTAATGCGGCGACTCCGGCGGCGTTGTCGCTCGCGCCGGGCGCGGCAATGCGTGTGCCGAATCCGTTATCGTCGCGCGCGATTTCATACTCCGTCTCGTGAAACACGGTGTCGATGTGCGCGCTCAACAGCACCATTCGGTTACCAGCGCCGCCGGCATCGCCCCGCGCACTGCCAATCACGTTGCCAACTTCGTCAAGGTGAACATCTTCAAGTCGGAGAGCGATGAATTGCTCCATCAGCCACTGGGCACGCGCCGCCTCATGAAAAGGAGGCGCCGGTATCTTCAGAAGTTCTATCTGCCGCGCCAGAATCTCGTGCTCGCCCGTGCGAAACCAATCGAATGCCGCATGGAGCTCACGCCGGGCGGCAATCTCCGCCACCTGCTCGTTCGCAGTGGCCGCGCGGGTTGCAGGCTTCGTCCTCGTCACGCCCTTTTCACTCTGACCAGCACCTGGCCTCCCCCACTGCAAACTGTGAACCGTAAACCGTAAAGTATCCTAGGTCTGCAACACACCGGGATTGAACTTTGCCACCTCAGGATTGAGAGACACGGCATCGAGGGATTCGATCAGTACCCGCCGCGTGTCCAGGGGATCGATCACCGCATCCACCCACAGGCGAGCGGCGGCGTAGCGCGGGTCCATCTGCTTATCGTAGCTGGCCTTGGTGGTGTCGAAGAGTTCCTTCTTCTCCTCATCGGAGAGCTTGTTGCCCGCGCGCTCCAGTTGCCTGATCTTGATTTCCACCAGAGTTCCAGCGGCTGCGGACCCGCCCATTACGGTGTAGCGCGCCGTAGGCCACGCGAAGACGAAGCGCGGGTCGAAGGCCTTGCCGCACATCGCATAGTGTCCGGCGCCAAAGCTGCCGCCGATAATCACCGTGATCTTGGGCACCACCGAGTTAGAGACGGCACTGACCATCTTCGCGCCCGAACGAATGATCCCGGTCCACTCCGCATCTCTGCCCACCATAAATCCATTCACGTCGTGCAAAAAAACCAGCGGCACCAGGTTCTGATTGCAGTCCATAATGAAGCGCGCCGCTTTGTCCGCGGACTCAGCATAGATTACGCCGCCAAACTCCATGCGGCGCTCGCCGGAGTGGTCAATCTGCTGTACGTGCTGCTTCTGATTGGCGACGATGCCGACCGCGTGTCCGCCGATGCGGGCGTAGCCGCAGAGCAGGGTGCGTCCGTAGCCGGGTTTGTATTCGTCAAAGCGGCTGCCGTCCACGATGCGGGCGATTACCTCTTTCATGTCGTATGGTTTCGACACATCCGGTTCGACGATGCCGTAGAGGTCTTCGATGGGAAAGCGCGGCTCCTCCGATGGGGTCACACTGAACGGAGCGCGCTGCCGCTCTCCCATCTTTCCCACCAGCGAACGAATGCGCGCAATGCACAGGTGGTCGTTCGGCTCTTTGAAATCCACCGTGCCGGAGATCTCGGCGTGCATCTTCGCGCCGCCCAGCTCTTCGGAGGTATATTTCTGTCCGATGGCGGCTTGCACCAGCGCGGGACCGGCGAGGAACAATCCGCTGCCCTCGGTCATCAGAATGTGGTCGCACATGACCGGCAGATAAGCTCCGCCGGCGACGCACATCCCCATGATCGCCGTAATCTGCGGAATGCCCATCGCCGACATCACCGCATTGTTGCGAAAGACGCGTCCGAAGTCATCGGTGTCGGGAAAGACATCTTCCTGCAACGGAAGAAAGACCCCCGCTGAATCGACTAAGTAAATGGTCGGAATATGGTTCTCAATGGCGATGTTCTGCGCGCGGATTACCTTCTTCGCGGTCATGGGAAAAAACGCGCCCGCCTTTACCGTCGCATCATTCACGATCAGCATGAATTGCCTGCCTTGAATACGAGCGAGACCTGTGACCGCGCCGGCGGAGGGCGCGCCACCCCATTCTTCATACATCTCGAAGGCGGCGAAGAGGCCAAGCTCTTCAAATCGCGTGCCCTCGTCGATCAGCATGGCAATGCGTTCTCGCGCAGTCTTGCGTCCCTTGGCGTGCTGCGATTCGATGGCTTTCGCGCCTCCTCCGAGCTTCACCTGCTCGGCGTCGGATAGTACACTCGCAACGGCGGCGCGCATCGCTTCTTCATTCTTCTGGAAGCGCGGCCGATTGCGGTCAACCTTACTGGTGAGGACGTTCTCTGCGCTGCTGGCGGGTATGGTAGTAGTGAGTTCGGGCACGAAGTAGTTTACCAGTGAAGAAGAGAGGCCGCGAAGCTGCAAGCCGCGGGAGCTCCACCTTCCATGACTCCGACTCCGCGGCTACGAGACTCCGTGACTTTCCTCCATTGATTGCTGCCTCTGATCCCTCGTTTCAGCCGCGGCATCCAACCATGAACATGGAGGTATGAAATGGTCAAAGTGATTTGCGATCAGTGCGGGGTGGAGCGGCAGCCCGGGGAACAATGGGTGCTGGGCTATGACCTGGAGGCGGTGAGCCCCAGCAGCGTTCGCCGGGCGATAACCTTTTTGGACCATTGGGACCCGCGGCGCATGGATGAAGTCGGCGCGGTACACTTTTGTTCGCTTCAGTGCAAGGATGAGTATCTGGCGGCCCAAACCGCGGCATAGGCGACCGGGTCGGCTGCGATGGCGCTCAATCATCATTTTGCGAGCCAGGGGAATTTACCTGTAATTCCGTCTTGACAATCGAAGTTGGAAGGAGGATTCTCCTAGCCAGAGAAGGAATAGAATGAAAAGCCTTGGAATCAATTTCCTCACCCTGGTTGTGATTTTGGTAATCTCGATTGGAGCAGGAAATGCACAACATTGTGCCCCAGGTAGATATGGATACGCACTTGTGCGTTGCAATGCTTGTAACGCAAGCGTTTAT
>JBDTLH010000112.1:0-14846 GCA_039934875.1 Acidobacteriaceae bacterium
CCTCGACGACCTGCAATGCGACGACCCCGAATGCGATTGCAATGACCCCAGCTCCCCCGAATGCACCGTCGGCATCAACCAATGGGTCAGCACCGGCGTCAACTTCGACCCCCTCCGCGCCCTCCACCAGCGCCAGGCCGCCGCCTGCATGGCCCGCCTGCGGTGATCTACCGCACTCTACGGAGATCAAAAAAGTATTTATCCCCACCGCCAAGCTGCTAGCTTCTGGCTTCTGGCGGCTGGCACAAAACCGTGACTCGCAACCCGCGACCCAGCTAGCAACTGGCCGGTAGCCAGCAGCCAGCAGCCAGCAGCATCTACCCAGCCGCCGATAATCCGAAGTCAAAGACACACTCCTTCGGCTGCTTGTCTTCCCGCAGTCCCATAAACACCGGAGCCCGCATCTTTACTCCGCCGCCCACTCCGGCCGCCCGGTTCTCATGCGTCCACTCCACGAACTTGATCTCCGCCACCAGCTCGGGCTTGACGAAGTGCACCCGCCGGGTCGCCTCGACTTTTTTGGTGAACGGGCTCTTGCTGGTCGCGAGCTCCCGCAGTTTGGTCCACAATGCGGCGTGAGATTTGTGAGTGAAGCCGCTGCCCGCCTGCCCTACATGGACCAATTCGCCGGCCGCATCGTACAGCCCGAGCACGATCGAGCCATAGTTCTCGCGCGACCCCTTGGGGTCCGTATAGCCGGCGATGACGCACTCCTGCCGCTGCGTCACCTTGACTTTGAGCCACTCGCGGCTGCGCTTCTGCGCGTAATGCGAGCCCCGCAATTTGGCAATAATGCCTTCGAGCTGATTGGCCTTGGCCGCCTCGAATAGTGCATGTCCATCATTGAAGTGCTCCGAGAGGCGAAACCGCTCGCCTGTCTCAAGCGCCTGTTGCAGCAGTGCCTTGCGTTGCTCCACCGCCACGTTCATGAGCGAATATCCATCCGCATACAGCAGATCGAAGAGGTAATAAACGATCGCAACGTCGCGATCGGACGCACTGTGTCTGCTGGCAGTGCGCAGTCCGGTGCGCTGCTGCATCAGCGAGAAGCTGGAGCGCCCCTGTGCATCAAGCGCGCAGATCTCGCCATCAAGAATGGCCTTCGAGAGCCGCAGATGCTTCGGCAGTTCCAGCAGTTCAGGAAAATCATGGCTGAGGTCGTTGCCGTTGCGCGAGATCAGGCGCGCCTCCCCATCGCGGATGAAACAAACAGCCCGATAGCCATCCCACTTGATCTCATAGAGCCACTCGCCCTTGGGATCGTCGAAGACGCCATCCACCAGCGTCGCCAGCATGGGGTGTATCTCAGAGGGCATCGTTTGTCGCTTCGCACCGGTTAAGGCGCCCGGGCCATCCTCCGATCTGTCGCTGCTCTCGCCCTGAGACTTCTTGGCGAGCGACTTTTTGGCGGCTGACTTTTTCGCGACAGTTTTTTTTGCGGCAGGCTTCTTCTTTGCCGGAGCAAGCGACTTCTGCTCTCTCTTCGCGCGGCTATCGCTGTTGCCGCCGGTCTGGTCTTGCTTGGCGGCCCGGCGGGCCAGCGCCTCCTCGACCCACGCGTTCTTCGCCTTCGCGCCCGTATGCCCCGCGCTCGCCGGACGGTTGCTCTGCCACTCCGCCGCGCGCTGGTCTCCCGCAATCTGCGCCAGCGAGTGTTTGCTCAGCACCGACCAATCGTGCTCCTCATCATTCGCGTCATAAGGTGAAACGATTGCGTCGTCCTTCTTCTTGATCAGCAGCCACTCATTGTCTTTGCCGTAGCGCGCGCGCTTCATCTTTGCCAACACGAATCCGCCGTTAAGCTTTTCGCCATGCAGGAGAAATTTGAAATCCCCCTTCTCATACATCGCGGTGGCGGAGCGCTCGGATTCGGCCTTCGAGACACGCTTCTTCTTGGCCGCAGCCTCGGCGGGATCGGCATACCAATCGAGAATCGGTTCCCACGTCCCGGTGTCCCACACCTGCACCGTGCCCGCGCCGTAATTGCCTTCGGGGATGATGCCTTCGAAGTGGAAGTAGCTGATAGGATGGTCTTCCACATGCATCGCCAGCCGCTTGTCCCCGGGATCGAGCGACGGCCCCTTGGGCACGGCCCAGGAAACCAGCACCCCGTTCATCTCCAGTCGAAAATCGAAGTGCAGGCGAGAAGCGCGATGCCGCTGCACCACGAAGCGAAACTGCGGACGCGCAGCTACCCCGTCCGCGGGCTCCGGAGTTTCGTTAAAGCGCCGTTTGCGTTTGTATTCTTCGAGTGCCACGCGCGCCTCGGGTTATTTGTACCGCTCCGACGAAAGTTTGTCGCGGTACTTGTCCGGATGGTTGAGAAACTCCTCTTTGCATTTCTGGGAGCAAAAATGATAGCCGTGGCCCTCAAACTCCTGCTCCACGGTGTTGCCGTCATCGGTGTCGATGAACATGCCGCAGACTGGATCGGTAGTTTGCATGTGCGTGCCTCCGCGCATGAGATGGTCCGGACGCGGCTGCGAGTTGCGCGCCTGGTCCACACGAACCGGCTAGACCAGCTTCGCTTCCATGGTGATGTTGGTGTTGAGCAGCCGCGAGATGGGGCATCCGGCCTTCGCGCTCGCGGCCGCATGTTGGAACTGCGCATCGTCCGCGTTAGGGATCGTGGCGGTAACGGCGAGGTGGATCGAGGTGATGGTAAATCCCGCATCTGTCTTTTCCAGGGTGACCGCGGCTTTCGTATCGAGCGCATCGGCAACCAGGTTCGCATTGGCGAGCTGGCCGGAGAGCGCCATGGTAAAGCAGGCGGAGTGCGCCGCGGCGATGAGTTCTTCGGGATTTGTGCCCGGCTCGTTTTCGAAGCGGCGCGAGAAGCTGTAAGGGGTCTGGTTGAGTACCCCGCTGTCGGTGGAGATGGTGCCCTTTCCATCTTTCAGTCCACCGGACCAGTGGGCATTGGCATTGCGCTGCATGTTTCCTCCTAGCAAATTGACTACAAAGAAATGCTAACAGCACCGATGCCCAGTTTCAGGTAATGAGAATCGGTTACTAAAATGTACTGGACAAGCAACCTTTCGCAGCCATATTGTTCACAACGTAGGCAGTTCTGGGGGAGGGCTGCCGAGCGCCCTGCGCCTCTTCGGAGAGCAGGGCGCTTCCTTTTTGCTCTGCTGGTTCTTACCCCGCTGAACCCTTCCGCTGTCTTTGTGAATCTCATATAACGTTGGTATTCATTTCTTTGAATGGAGTGTGGAATGGCGAGCCAGGCAGTGATCGAAGTTTCCGATGCGCAGTTTGATCAGGAAGTGCTGAAGTCGGACAAACCGGTGTTAGTGGATTTTTGGGCGGTATGGTGCGGGCCCTGCAAAGCCATCTCACCGCTGGTGGATGAAGTCGCGACCAAATTCGCTGGCAAAGCCAAGATCATGAAGATGGATGTGGACAAGAATAACTCCATCCCCATGCGCTACGGCGTGCGTGGCATCCCCACCCTCTTGTTCTTCAAAGATGGAAAAGTAGCGCAGCAGTTTGTCGGCGCGAACGTGAGTCTGGATCAAATTGAGAAGGTGCTGACTGGGCTGGGCGCGTAAGAGCGCCAACGTGGCCGGGACTGGCGTCCTAAATCCAACGAGATGGTCTCCTTGGGGGTTAGGAGCGTTTGATAAACTGTTTGCAGGAAAATCCAATGACAACCGTAATCATTTCCCTGCCGGAATCGCTCAAAGAGTTTCTCGATCATGAGGTGAACGCCAAGGGCTGCGGCGATATAAGCGAGTATGTGCGTGGGCTTCTTCGCGATGCGCAGATCAAGCAATCTGATTCGCGGTTGGAGAAGTTGTTGGTGGAGGGATTGACGTCAGGACACGACATCCCTTTGACGCAAGACTTTTGGCGAGAGCTGAAGGCTGAGGCGGCCGCAATCCACACTGAGCAGCAAGAAGCTCCCACAGTCCGAAGAGCGAAGTGAAATTCATTGTTCGATCTGCGGCAAACGACGATGTTTTGCGGCAGTACCGCTTTTATCTTATTGAGAAGGGTGCTGGATCAGCCGCACAGAGGTTCCTCGAAGCGGTTCAGCATGCCTTCAGGCAAATCTGCCTGCATCCTGAAATCGGAACGCCTAAACCCCTGAAGAATCGGACGCTGGCGGGACTGAGATCTTGGCCGATCGATGGTTTTCGGGCGACTCGCGTCTATTATTGCGTTTCGAATGACGTGCTTCGTGTCATTCGGGTACTGCATAGCAAACGAGATATAAGTCCGCTGCTCGAAGATGAATCTGGCGACGAATAGACCCGCTACAGGGCACTTCCGATCCTAATATTTGCGCAGCACCCCCACCACTCGTCCCTGCACCTGCACCGATTGCGCCGGAAAACGCATAGGTTTCATAGTGGCGTTCGAGGGTTGCAGGCGAATGTTCGCTCCTTCGCGATATAAGCGCTTGAGGGTCGCGTCGGAGCCATTCACCAGCGCGACCACGATTTCCCCGTCCCGCGCAGTGTTGGTCTTTTCCACCATCACATAATCACCTTCGACAATGTGCTCATCCTGCATGGAATCGCCGCGCACTTCCAGCACGAAGACGTCCCGCGAGCGGGTGATGTCGCTGAGCGAGATGCTCTCGGGATTCTCCACCGCCTCAAGCGGGCGTCCGGCGGCGATGCGTCCCATCAGCGGAAGGCGGACCTCTATTGCTCCGCGTGTCTTGGGCGCCTTGCGGGTGACGATATCGATCGAGCGGCTCTTGTTGTAATCGCGCTTGACCTCTCCTTTGCGTTCGAGATTGGAGATGTGCTTGTGCACGGTAGCCAGCGAGCTGAGCCCCATGCCGCTACCGATCTCCTCAAACGAAGGACAGTATCCCTGCTGCTGAATAAAAGTGGAAACGAAATCGAGCACTTCACGCTGCCGCTTAGTCAATGCCATAGTGCAACTGAGTATCGGAGAAGAAAGGGCGAAAGTCAAGAGAAACAGTTTGAAGTTTTCAGTTTCCAGTTTCGAGAGCAAGGGCGGTCCCGGATTGCGCGGATTAGGATGACGCGCTTTTCTTTTGCAACTCAAAACCTGAAACTTGCACTGCTCTGCTCACATCAGTGATTGCGGATCGACATCCACAATGATGTTCGTGCGTGGCACCTTTTGCTCCTGCGCATGGCGCAGCATGGAGCGCAACAGCGCATTGAGCTTCTCTCGTGACGGGCATTTCAGCACGAAATGATAGCGGTAATCGCGCTTAAGCCGGCTGATGGGCGCGGGCGATGGACCGAGCACACGAATCCCTTCATGCCGCGTTTGCTCGAACCAGCGGGCCAGAATGCCGGTCCAGGCCATCGCCTGCTGCTGCCGGTCACTGCGCACCAGCACGTTGGCAAGCGAAGCGGCGGGCGGATAGTGCATCCAGCTTCGATACCGTAGCTCTTTATCGGCGAAACTGCGGTAATCGTGCGCCGCGGCGAACTGTATCGCATAATGTTCGGGATGATAGCTCTGCAGGATGACCTCGCCGGGAATATCGCCGCGTCCGCAGCGTCCGGAGACCTGGGTAAGCAACTGGAAGGTGCGCTCGGCGGCGCGGAAGTCGGGCATGCCGAGCGCAAAGTCAGCGCCCACCACGCCCACCAAAGTAACGCCGTGGATGTCGTGTCCCTTGGCGATCATTTGCGTGCCCACCAGCAGATCAATTTCTCCGGCATGGAGCTGGTTGAGCACGCGCTCGAAGTCATCGCGACTGCGCACCGTGTCGCGGTCCATGCGCCCGATGCGCGCGGCGGGGAAGATGCCGTGCAGCATCTCTTCAATCTTCTCTGACCCCTGGCCGAGAAAATAAATGTGCTCACTCTGGCATTGGGGACAAACCGTCGGCACGCGCTCGCGGTATCCGCAGTAGTGGCATTCAAGCCGCGGGCCCGGCGCTTTGTGGTAGGTCATGGAGATGGCGCAGTTGCGGCACTGCACATTCTCTCCGCAGGCGCGGCAAAGCACGACGCTCGAGTAGCCGCGGCGGTTGAGCAGAATGATCACCTGCTCCTTGCGTTCAAGTCGCGCGCTCGTCTCTTCGATCAGCTTGCGGGAGAACATCTGTTCTTTGCCCGTCTCCTGAAACTCAACCCGCATATCGGCGACCGTGATGTTGGGCATGGGCCGCGCCTCCACCCGCTCCCGCATCTCTACCAGTTCATAGCGCTTCTGTGCGGCATTGCGATAAGACTCCAGCGATGGAGTCGCGGAGCCCAGGACGACGGCGGCGTTCTCCAGCTTGCCGCGCATCACGGCGACGTCGCGTCCGTTATAGCGCGGCGTCTCATCCTGCTTATAGGAATTATCGTGCTCCTCATCCACGATAATGAGCGCGAGATCGGCGACCGGAGCGAAGACTGCGGAGCGGGTGCCCACCACGATGCGCGCCTCCCCACGCTGGATGCGGTGCCACTGCTCGGCGCGTTCGTCCATGGTGAGCGCGGAGTGCAGGATGGCAACTTCAGCGCCAAATATGTGATGCAGGTTGGCGGCGGCGGCGGGGGTGAGGCCGATTTCGGGAACCAGCATAAGCGCGCCTTGCCCGCGCGCCAGTGCACGCTTCATCGCCGCGAGATAGACCGCTGTCTTGCCCGATCCGGTGACGCCGTGCAGCAGCGTGACCGAAAAACGCTGCTCTTCCTGGTTGCGGGCGGCGGCATCGATCTTATCGAGCGCTGCCCGCTGCACCGGATTGAGCTGCGCCTCCTCTGGACTGTGCGTACTCGACTTCAAGGACGACAGATGGAACGCCGCCTTCTCCTGCTCGATGCGCAGCAGCCCGCGTTTCACCAGAGTTTGCAACGTGGTCTGTGGGACTTCGAGCTGGCGCAGCGCGGAGACGGGCAAGCGCCCTTCCGGCGCTTGCCGCAGCGCGGAGATGATCTTCTGCTGATTCCCATTCAGCTTCTGGGTGTGAGCTCCATTAAGGCCGCTTTCGAGCACGGCGACATCGACCATTCGTTTGGCGTCGCGCACGGCAGTCACGTCTTCGCGCACCATCCACTTCTTGCGCACCATGCCGAGCAGCAGCTCACGCTTGGCGCCGGTCGCGGAGCGCAGGGTGGGTTCGAGCGCGGATTCGATCTGCGCCAGATAATCGAGTACCGCGTACTCCGTCATCTGCTCGCCGGCTTCGAGCCGGGATTGGCGCGAGGAACCCTGTTCAGCGCCCCGGTACAGATGGGTTGCGCCCAGATCGGTGAGAGTATAGGCGAAGGCGCGCTTGACCTCCGCCTGCAGCGGCAACATGGCGCGATAGACCTCGCCAATGGGAGCAAGATAATATTGCGCGATCCAATCGCCCAGCATAAGCAGCCTGGGCGAGAGCACCGGCGTCCGGTCCAGTACCGAATGCAGGTCCTTGGCCTTCATCTTCATCTTGGGAGGCTGGTCATGCAGCGCTGTGACCAATCCTGCCACGCGAAGATTGCGGAACGGCGCCAGCACCCGCCCTCCTACTATGGGCGAAAGCCCAGCGGGGACGCGATACGTGAACACCATATCGAGCGGTACAGATTGCAGCACCGCCACATCGCAAAACTCAGGCATTAGTCTTTAGAGTTTAGACCAAGAGTTTAGACCTGCCACGAATGCGTGGGCTTGATCGCGCCGCATACTGGATGATCAGGCAGCATCCTTCTTCGGCCGTGGTCTTTGCTCCGTGCGCTTGGTCGCACCGAGTTCGCCCATGTCCACGGTGCTTTGACTGTCCTCCGCTCCAATCTCTCCCGCAGAGTTCTGGGCCGGTTTCTTGTCGGAATTCGTGTTTGCCTTCGAAAGAGAGTTGTTGCTCTCTGTGGGATCGATCATATCGGCGTGAGCGTTCTGTGCATTTTCGGTCATACAAAATTAGATGGCGGCAACTTTTGCGAGAGACGGAAGATTCGCAAGTGAAACCCAAACGTGATGCGACGATTGAAACTTCCTGACGATACAATCGAAGCGTGCCCGAACTTCGTAAAGACCCGGTTACCGGGCGCTGGGTAATCATCTCGACCGAACGTGCCCGGCGTCCCGACCAACTCAGAAACCAGCCCTTCCGCCACCCCGGCGGCTTCTGCCCATTCTGCCCCGGCAATGAAGCAAAGACGCCGCCCGAGGTGCTCGCCTATCGCAAGGGCAATGCCGAGAAGGTTGCGAACGGGTCGGGATGGTCGCTGCGAGTGGTACCGAACAAATTCCCCGCGCTGGGCATCGAAGGCACCCTCGACCGCCACGGCGACGGCCTCTATGACCACATGAACGGCGTGGGGGCCCATGAGGTGATCGTGGACTCGCCCGAGCACGAAGCCAGCTTCGCCACCATGTCAGAGAAGCAGATTGAGGACGTAATCTGGGCGTTCCGCGACCGCATCACCGATCTCAAGCGCGACAAGCGCTTTCGCTATATCCTCCTCTTCAAGAACCATGGCGACGCCGCCGGAGCCACTCATGGGCATCCCCACTGCCAGCTCATCGCATTGCCCATCGTCCCTACTTCGGTGCGCGGCGAACTGGATGGGTCAAAACAGTATTGGGGCCTCAAGGAGCGCTGCATCTATTGCGACATCGTACGCCAGGAACAGGCGGATGACGTGCGCATCGTCAGCGAGTCGCAGGACTTCCTCACCGTCGCGCCCTATGCCCCGCGCTTTCCCTTCGAGACCTGGATCATTCCCAAGCAGCACCAGTCGTCCTTTGAAGATTCCGCGAGCCATACTTACGAGTCGCTGGCGCGAGCTCTCAAGTCCCTGATCGCCAGAGCCGAGATCGTGCTGGACCGTCCCGCCTACAATCTCCTGATCCATACCTCGCCTATCAACATGGGGCCGCGTGAGGAAAGCGTTTCTGACTACTACCACTGGCATGTTGAATTCATGCCCGCCATGACCAGGGCCGCGGGCTTCGAGTGGGGCACCGGCTTCTACATCAATCCCATACCGCCCGAAGAGGCGGCCAAGTATCTGCGCGAGGCGGTGATAAGTTGCTAGTTGCTGGTTGTTAGTTGTTAGATTCGACTAACCACTAACAACCGACAACTGCCCTTCCTCACCAGCCGAAATTATCCCGCAGCAACGTAATCTCCGGCTTTTTTCCTCGCAATAAATACACGCTCACCACATCAAAGCGCGTGCTCGGCAACGGCGTTTGTCTGGCAGAGCGCAAAGACCCGCTCACTCCGGGAAGATGGCGGATATACTCCTGGGCGATACGCCGCAGATCATGCCGCTTTTCCGGATCGACCGCCGACTCCGCCGCGGCGAAATCCCGGGCCGTGCGCGTCTTCACTTCCACAAAGCACAGCGTCTCTCCCTCCCATGCCACAATGTCCAGCTCGCCTCTCGTATGGCTGGCCGCCGCACGGTAGTTGCGCGCCACCACTGTATATCCCTGCTGACGAAGGTAAAAATACGCGGCCTCTTCTCCGCGTTCGCCGGTAATCAAATGGGAAGACCGCTCATCTTGCCGACCCAACAAATGCGCGGCGCGATCCAGCGTTTTCAGCAAAATCCTCGTGACCTGCGCCGATAGCGACATGTGGGTGTCCGGTAGCTGGCGGCTATTTCTTTTCGTCGGGAGAAGGAGGAATGGTCTTCTCATCGTCCTTCATGGACGACTTGAAGTTCTTGATGCCCTCGCCCAGGCTCTTGCCCAGGTCAGCCAGCTTGCTCGGACCGAAGATGATCAGCACAATCACCAGCAGGACCAGCAGGTGCATCGGACGGAGTAATCCTTCAAACATGCTGCTATTGTATGCCGTTCCAGAAGAAAAGCCGCACATTTCGCAGCTTAGCCAATTTTTCGGTGTGCCCGCGCCCCCGCGGGCAATCGCGCGACCGCGCGACCGGACCCTATACCCGCTGAATCAGCCCCGCCAACAGCGCGGTGCGCCGGGGCAACTCCTCCAGCAAAATGGACTCATGCACCGCGTGAGCGCCCTCGCCCACGCCCCCCAACCCGTCCAGTGTCGGAATGCCCAGCGCCGCCGTGAAATTCCCGTCGGAGCCTCCCCCCGTGCCCTCCTCCTTGAGCGCAAAGCCCAGCTCGTCCGCGATCTTCCGCGCCTCGGCGTAGAGCTTCAATCCGCCCTTTGTCCGCTCCATCGGGGGACGGTTCAACCCTCCCTCGACCTCAACCCTGCAATGCCGGTTCTTCGGTTTGAGCGAGCGCATCTTCCCCTCGATCCGCGCCCCATCCGCGAGTTGCTGGATGCGCACATCCACTTGGCACTCCGCATAAGCGGCGATCACGTTGCTCCGCGTGCCGCCTCTGATTACCCCCGGATTCACCGTCAAACCACGCTTTAAATCGGTAAAATCTGCGATCTTCAGCACCTGATGCGCGAGTTCGATCACCGCGCTCTGCCCTCTCTTGAAATCCACTCCCGAGTGCGAAGCCAGCCCATGGATGCGGACGATGTATTCGCCCACTCCCTTGCGCCAGGTCTTTGCCGCACCACCCAGCCCCTGCCCCGGCTCCAGCACCAGGACCGCGCCGCACCGCTGCGCGATTTCTTCCGTCAGCGGACGCGAACTCTCGCTGCCCACCTCCTCATCGCTTACCAGAAGCAGAATCACCTCACGATCCACTCCGCCGGTCATTTCGAGCATGCGCACCGCCTCAAGCGCCATCACCACGCCGGACTTCATATCCAGCACGCCCGGCCCCCACACCCGTTTCTTCTCGATCTTGAAAGGCATTCGCGCGAGCGTTCCCATCGGCCAGACCGTATCGAGATGCCCCAGCAGCAGCACCGCCGCCTTTCCGCCCGGTTTGCCCAAGCGGACCTCGAGATGATCGCCAAATTTCGCCTGCTTATGACGACGCGTTGACGCAGACGGGCCCATCTCCCGCGCCTTCTCCTCCACCCAGTCCACAGCGCGATTCACCGCCTCACGGTCATCGCTGGGGGACTCGATTTCAACCAGCGAGCGCAACTCCGCGAGCATCTGCTCTCGATTTCCTTTCGCTGACTTCAACAACTGCTTGGGTTGCATTTCGGGCATGACTGGCGATTCTAATTGAGAACTTCAACCAGAGCTTCAACCCAGCCCCAGAAAGTATTCGATGATCAGCGATGCCGCCGCCAGCTTCACCAGCCAGCCCGCGGCGTGGCTCACCGCATTCATCGGGTGTATGCGGATAAACACCGCATTATTCGCGGTCACCGAGAGCGCCGCAATCAACCATATCGCCACTGCCAGCCTTAGTGCGCCACCGTAGGTCGCTACCTCCAGATGCGCCATCAGCCACATCAACGCAGCGACGCTGATGGCGGCGAAGAGCGCGGCAATGGCGATGCCCCGCCGCTCTCCCCGTCCTTTCACGCTGGCGCGCCAGATCTCCGGCGTCTCCTGGTACTTGTGGTGGAAGAGCACGCCCGCGAATATCCAATCGGCGATCTGGCTCACCACAAACGAAATCACGAACGCGAGAATGGTGTGGGCGATGGACATACGTTCCTTCCTATCTTTTAAAGCGCTTTCTCCCGAGCGTGTTCATCTTGTGAGCGTCTCCCACACTTTGCGCCGCATCGTTACACAACCGCCGCCCCGTGTCCAGCATTCATTATAATGGCGAATTGGCACGACCATGAGCATAACCATGAGTGAGACCGAAGCTATTCCCGAGACTACACCCGCGTGGCCGCCCTCCCTCGACATCCTCGAGATCATGAAGCTGCTGCCCCACCGCTATCCCCTGCTGCTGATTGATCGCGTCGTCGAGTGGCAGAGCAAAAAGCGCATCGTCGCCCTCAAGAACGTCACCGCCAACGAGCCCTTCTTCACCGGACACTTCCCCGGCAATCCCATCATGCCCGGCGTCATGATCGTCGAGGCCATCGCCCAGGCGGGTGGCACCCTGCTGCTCATGGAGATCCCCGATCGCGACTCCAAACTCATGGTCTTCAGCAGCATCGAGCGCGCCAAGTTCCGCCGCCCCGTCGTCCCCGGCGACCAGCTTCGCCTGGAAGTCGAGATTCTGGTGTGGCGCCACAATGCCGCCAAGATGCTGGGCAAAGGCTTCGTGGACGGCAAACTCGCCTGCGAAGCCACCGTGAGCTGCCAGATCGTCTCTCGCCCGAACAATCCGGACAGTAAGGCGTGATCCACCCCACCGCCATCGTTGAAGCCGGAGCCATCATCCCCGACTCCTGCGAGATTGGCCCCTACTCGACTATTGGACCCAAGGTCACGCTCGGCGAACGCTGCCGCCTCATCAGCCACGTCGTGCTTGCAGGGAATATCACGCTGGGCAGCGATAACCATATTTATCCCTTCACTACCATCGGACTCGAACCGCAGGACCTCAAATTCGGCGGCCAGGATACCCGGGTCGAGGTCGGCGACCACAACACCATCCGCGAGTGCTGTACCATCCACAAGGGCACGCCCGATGGCGGAGGCGTCACCCGCATCGGCAGCCACAATCTGATCATGGCCTACTGCCACATCGCCCACGATTGCCAGGTCGGCAGCCACACCATCTTCGCCAACGCCGCCACTCTCGCGGGACACGTGATCGTCGAAGACTACGCCCATCTCCCCGCCCTCGCGCCCGTCCACCAGTTCTGCCGCATCGGCGCCCACGCGTTCATCGGCGGACATACCGTCATCACCCAGGACGTGCTCCCCTACTCCCGCACCTCCGCCGCCCGCGAGACCCACGCCTACGGCGTCAACTCCGTGGGATTGCTGCGCAAGGGCTTCAGCAAAGAAACTGTGGACCGCCTGCAACGCGCCTATCGCCTGCTGCTCAACTCCGGGCTGAATACCTCACAGGCATTAGAGAAGATGCGCGAAGAAAATGCTACGGACAGTGACCCGCATGTCGCGAAGCTGATCGACTTCATCGCCACCTCCGAACGAGGAATTATCAAGTAAGCTTCTTCGCTTGCTGACATTTTTCCATGGTGAGCCGAACCAGCGGAGCGATGCCACAGGCTACCGCGCGTCGCGAGCAACTCAGCGGAGCCGACGCAACATCTATCCCCAATGCTCTACTTAACTACCACAGGAGAAACAAATGGCAGATAAAGACACCGCCTCCGCACGGACCGCGGAAATCACCCGCGAGGGCCTGATCAACAATTTGAACGGCGACCTGGCGCGCGAATACAAAGCAATCATCGCTTACGTGGTGTACTCCCAGGTGCTGACCGGCGCGAAATACATGAGCATCGCCAAGGCGCTCGAAAAGCACGCCAAAGAGGAGCTCTCGCACGCCCTCATCATCGCGGAGCAGATTGATTATCTCGGCGGCGATCCCACCGTGACCCCGGAAACCGTCAAGACTTCAGACAAAGCCGACGACATGCTGCGCTTCGACCTGGAAAACGAAAAAGAGACCATCCTCAACTATCGGCAGCGGGTGCGCGACTGTGAGGCGCTGGGCGAGTATGCCATGGCCGAACATATCCGCGAAATCCTGGTGGACGAACAAGACCACCTCATAGCTCTTTCCACCGCACTCGGCATCGATCCACCCAACCTCGACCGGGAGAATGCCCACAAAAAGGGTTAAGCTTAACAAACCCCCAGGCAAAGATCAGCCTCGGCGAGAAAACTAAAGCCGGCCTCGGCGGTAGAACACGCACATTGACCTGCGTCGAGGCGGCCCCGTCATCCCATCTCTGGGTCGTCTGTGTTAACGCCCTTGAACCCTGCGATACTAGATGGTTGTGCAGGCCCTCCTCTCCAAACTCAACCCCCAGCAGCGCATCGCCGCTGAGACCACCGATGGGGCTCTCCTCATCCTCGCCGGCGCCGGCTCCGGCAAGACCCGCGTTATCACTTATCGCATCGCCTGGCTGATCGAGCAGGGCATCGCCCCGGACTCCATCCTCGCCCTTACCTTCACCAACAAAGCCGCGTCCGAGATGGCCGACCGCGTCGAACAACTCATCGCCGGACACACCCTCGCCAAGCCCCTCCTAAGCACCTTCCACTCCCTCTGCGTCCGCATCCTCCGCCGCGACATCACCGCGTTGCAGGTAAACGGCAAGGGACTCACCCGCGACTTTGCCATCTACGACGAATCCGATCAGCAATCCATCGTCAAGGCCGCCCTCAAGCAACTTGGCGTGGACGACAAGCAACTCACCGCGCGCACCATCCTTTCGCGAATCTCCTGGGCGAAAAATCACATGCTCGATCCGCAGGAGCTCTATCTTCAGTCCGCCGACCCGAAAGCCGAACGCATCGCCCAGGTCTTCAAGCTCTACCAGCAGGGACTGCGCAAGGCCAACGCCCTCGACTTCGACGACCTGCTGCTCGAAGCCGTTCGCCTGCTCAAATCTTCCGCCGAGGTGCGCGAGCGCTACGTGCGTCGCTATCGCTACCTCATGATCGACGAATATCAAGACACCAACCGCCCGCAATACGAGCTGATGAAGCTCCTCGGCTCACACGGCAATGTCTGCGTGGTCGGCGATGAGGACCAGTCCATCTACTCCTGGCGCGGCGCCGACATCAAGAACATTCTCGAATTCGAGAAAGACTTCCCCAACGCCAAGGTCATCCGCCTCGAAGAGAACTATCGCTCCACCCAAACTATTCTCCAAGCCGCGGGAGCGGTCGTCGCCAACAACATCCAGCGCAAAGGCAAGACCCTCTGGACCGCGCGCCAGGGGGGCAACAAAATTCTCTACTACGAGGCCGCCGACGGAGAGAACGAGGCCCTCTTCGCCGCCGATATGATCTCCAAATATATCCGCGGCAACGCTGACGATAATCCAATCGCTGAGCGCGACGGGCCCACGCGCGCCGCCGTTCTCTACCGCACCAACTTCATGTCCCGCCTCTTTGAAGAGGCGTTGCGCCGCTACAACATCAAATACAAAGTCGTCGGCGGATTCAGCTTCTACGAGCGCGCCGAAATTA
>JBDTLH010000113.1:0-6795 GCA_039934875.1 Acidobacteriaceae bacterium
CGAAGAGGTGGGATGCGCCGGGGATGATCTGCATCTTCTTTTCGCAGAGAAGCTGATCGTAGGCGGTGCGGTTCATGGCGATTACGGGGGTGTCATTGCCGCCGACCAGCAGCAGTGTCGGTGCTTCAACGCTGGGAAGCACATCGCCGGCGAGATCGGGGCGGCCGCCGCGAGAGACGATGGCGCGAATATCATCGCGCGCCGCGGCGGCGAGCAGGGCGGCGGCGGCTCCGGTGCTCGCCCCGAAGTACGCAATCTCACGTTTGCTGGTTGCGGGCTGTTGCCGGACCCAATCGGTGACAGCAGCAAGGCGCGCGGCCAGGAATGGAATGTCGAAGCGAAGTTCCGCGGTGGCTTCATCCATGCGCTCTTCCGAGGGGGTGAGCAGATCCACGAGAAGCGTGGCCAAGCCGGCGTGTTGCAGATGAAGGGCGACTGCTTGATTGCGCGGACTAAAGCGACTGCTGCCGCTACCATGGGCAAAGATCACGATTCCTGTGGCGGCGGGCGCGAGCGCCAGTGTTCCGCTGACCTGCTCCTGTCCGAGTGGAATGGCGACTTCGCGCGGTTGCTCTGCCATGGTCTGTTCCTTTCCTTTGCTGCACCGCTCTTACACGGCGAAAGGATAGGTATCGGGAAGCTCGCCCGCTTCCCAACTGCTGGTACGCTCCAGCGGAACCAGCGCCCTTGTGCGATCGATGTGGATGACGGCGTCGAACTGTTCGGGCAAGCGGCACGCAAAGTAGTGGCTGAGGCGCTCGGTCTCCGGCCGATAGATGACGCCGATGGCGCGCTGCAATTTGGGCGCGTGCAGCGTGCGCGCAGTGTCTGGATCATGCAGGGAGAGAAGGAACGCAGGTATCTGCGTGTTGTGAAACAGGTTCTCGTAGCTGTTGGCAAGAGCAGGGCGCACGCGTTTGCGCTCCGCCAGGCCGTCCCATTCAGAGGCCGCCGTCACTTCGCCGGAGTAGGTGGTGAAGCCCAGCAGAAACGTGTCGTCGGCGAAGCGCTCACGCGTGAGCTGGCCAAGGTTAACCTCGCCCCGCTCGGACATCTCGGTGGCACGGGCGTCTCCCAAGTGGGAGTTGTGCGCCCACACCACCACCTTTGCGTGAGGACGGTTGTGCAATAATTCGAGGGTTTCCGCCATGTGCCGGTCGCGGACGTTCCATGATTCCACATGCCCGGCGAACATGGAGCGATAGTAGTGCTCGGCATTTTGCACCAGGCGAGCGTTCTGTTCGGCGAAGAAGAAGTCATCGGGCTGGGTGCGGCCATCGCGCGATGCGAGTTCGACCGCGCGGCGGCGCATCTCGACCAGTTGTGCGGTCACTTCTTTCTGGCAATCGCCGTTGAGTCCGAAGCTCGCGGCGTATCCATAAGCCTGCGGATCTTCGCCGAAATCCTCGAAGCACGCGTATCGGTAGCGCGCTCGCTGAGCGGCCTGGGGATCGATCTTTTCGAGATAGCCGAGGACCGCGCGAATGGAGGCATGCAAGCTATAGAGATCGAGTCCGTAGAAGCCGACGCGGTCCGCGTCCTCCGGAATACCGTGATTGTATTGCCGCAACCAGTCCACGAATGCGAGCACATCGAGGTTGCGCCACATCCAGGAGGGAAAGCGAGTGAAGCCGGCGAGGGAATCACGCGCGTTCAAGCCACCGCCGGTGCTGCGAACAAAGCGGTTTACGCGATAGGCGTCGGGCCAGTCCCCCTCGATGGCTACGGTGTTGAAGTCCTTCTCTTCAATCAGGCGTTGCGTAATCAATGCCCGTTCACGATAAAAATTGTGCGTCCCGTGCGAGGCCTCTCCGATGAGCACCAAGCGGCGATCTCCGATCCATTCAAGCAATTGGACGTAGTCTGATCCGCTGAAGGTGAGTGGAAGGGCAGCGCGGTTGATTGCTCCAGAAGTGAGAAAAGAATCGAACGGCATTGCTCCTCCTGTCGCAGCAATCTAGTAGAGAGATGCGCCAAATCTTGACCTAGATGTCATCGGGGATGAGAGGAGCTTCGCTCAGCCCTCGAGATCGCAATAGCTGTCCATCAGTTCGGCGCCGTGGTCGCTCAAGATGCGGTGAGCGGCCCGCTCGACCTGCTCCATCTGTCCGCGCAGGTAGTCGCGGGAGTGGGAGATGGCGGCGACGCCGATGGTGGCGCGTTGCCACATCTCCGTTCCATCGAGTTCCGCGACGGAGACGTTAAAATTGTGGCGCAATCTGTCCTTGAGGCTGCGCACCACTTGGCGCTTGTCTTTAAGAGAGTGAGCCATCTCGATACGCAGCTCGAGGGTGAGGACGGCGGTAGGCATAGGAGGACTACTCCATCGGAAAGGCGACCGCTTGATGCTGAGGCAGGCGGACGGCGTGCGGCGTGACGGTAATCAAGATCTCGTTCTGTTGCTTGTTGCGGTTTATGCTGCCGCCCAGCGCTGCGAGTCCAATGCTGCTGAGGCCGGGGATCCCGCTGTTGTTGTTCAGCTCGGTCTGCTCAGTCAATCCCGCCAAGAGCGCCGACTCGCCCTCTCGTAGGGTGATGGCGCCGGTGAATTCGCGGCTGCCGATTACCGGGACCAGGTTCACGGTGGCGCCGGTCAAGGTCTTTATCTGCAACTCGAAATCAAGCGCCACGTCGCGATTGGATTGCAGCCGCGGCGTCACCTTGAGAGAGATTCCGAGGTCCACATACTCGACGGCGGGCGGGGGGACCGTAAGCTGCGTACCCGTTAACTGGTTCAAGAGATTTTGATTGATGAGCGTGGAGAATGTTGTGGTCACGATAGGATACCGGAAGCCGTCATGATAGGTCGCCACCGAACCCGCCACGGCGCGGAGGGAGATGTGCTCCAGTATTCGCGCGTGGTTCTTCTGGTCATTGAAGGTCGCGGTGAGCACGGCGGGCACCAGCACCAGCTCCTGCGTGCGGCCTCCGCCAAAGGTCACAACTCCCTGGTTCGGCATCTGCAGTTGCGTCAATAAGCTGCCCAGCGAGGCCAATGCCGCCTGGCTCAAAGTCCCCGCGGCCAGTTGGCTCTGCAAATCGGAAAGGCTGGAGACGCCGGCGTTCTGCAACTGGGTGGAGATATTCAGCGCCTGGAATTGCAGCGGCACCGTCAGTCCGGCCTGGCGCACAAGCGAATCTGAAATTTCAATCTCATTGATATCGAGCATCAGCTCCGGACGCGCCGACACCGCCATTTCGATGAATTTGGCCGCCTCTTCGATCTGCGCGCGCGTGCCCTTGAGCGCGAGCTTGCCCTCCGCCGTCTGCCCCACCGATTTGAAGTTGAAGATGGCGCGCAAGGCGTTCGTGATCTCATTGATGTTCTGCGCACTGCCTGCTTCTTTGATGTCGAAGGTTTGCAGGTAAAGGTTCTCATGGTTGCTGCGCTGCTCCGGCGTATCGTTATAGGCCACTCCCTGGGTTGCCGAAGCCGGCACCACGAACACATGCGCCTGCTTCAGAAGGACAGCGAGAGCTGCCGTATAATCGCCGCCGGTCATGTCCATTTTGATCTGGCGCTGTAGCACGCTGCTATCCACCTGCAAGGCGATCCCATACTGACGGAAAAAGTCAGTCAGCACCTGCCCCGCGGTGCCGCGCAGATGAAAGTCCCGTTTTGCCGCCGGGTCCCTGGGCACGAGCGTGGCGCCCTCCGGCTCCATCGGCTCCGGATCCACCAGCACATTCGACAATGCTTGCTTGTTCACGGTATGCAGTCCGGCATCCCGCGCGGCCGCCGCCAACTCAGGATTGTTGGGATCATCCTGCAACGCACTCTGCAAGAGAGTGACTGCTGACTTGTAGTCACCGGCCTTCGCCAGCCTCTGGCCATCGGCGAGTTTGCGCGCAGAGCGCACCTGGCGCAACAATTCCACATACGCCACATACTTCACGTCAGCCGGAGCAGCATCTTTCGCGGTCTGCGCGTGTTTGAGCGCGGACTCTATTTCGCCTTTGCGCAGCAACTGCTCCGCCTGCGCATACTCGCGCTTTGCCAGCCTCACGCCCGATGGAGGCTTGGCAGCACACACTTGCCCCAGACACAAGGCCAACGCTACAAGGTGGCGAGTTGTCGAACGCATTTTGTTATTGTACTGTTCGGTGGGGTGGAGCGGTCGGCCTGCAGGCGCTAGCGATCAGCTATTTGGCTCGGGACTGAAGGGACCTCACTTGTGTTCGTCGTCTTTTGAATCAGCACGGTCGCGCTGAGCACCAGAATAATTCCGAGAATCTGCAAGGGATGGAGGGACTCCCCGACAAAACCGACCGCCAGCATGATGGCAAAGACCGGTTCCAGACAACTGGTTACGATGGCGCTGGTCGGATCAAGGTGACGAAGGCCAGAAGAGTAGAGCAAGTATGGAATCAGCATGGAAAACACTGCGAAGCCCACCAGAAACCACCATTGGGCAGGGGTAAAAGGAGTGCGCGCGAGCTTCCAGATCGGGTTGATGAACGCCCACAGGAGCGCGGAGCCCAGCATGGTATAGACCATCAGCGAGAAGACCGAAATACTCCTCAACAGGACGGAGCCTCCCAGGTTGTAGAAGGCAAAGCTGATTCCGGCGAGAACGGCCGCAGCGAAGCCAAGCAGGCTGCGATAGGGCGTGCCGCCACCGCCAATCCCGATCACCAGTGCAATGCCCACCACCGCCAGCGAAACACCAAGCAATCGGGAGAGCGTGGCCCGCTGCTCGCCTCGCGCCACCATATAAATCAGCACCCATATCGGCGCCAAGTATTGCAGAACAATGGCAGCGCTCACGCTGGTCTGCTGAATGGCATAGTAATAGAAGAAATTGGAGCCGGAGACGCCCAGCATTCCCACCAGGAGCGCACCCAGCAACTGACGGGGGCGAATGGAAAACACACTGCTGGGCTTCGCGATCAGGAGCAGCGGAGCGAGTATGAGGAAGGAGAAGGTGGTGCGCGTTTGCGCAAGGACAAGGGGAGTGATGGCGGCTGCGCTGTGGGCGAATATTCCGTTAAAAACCGCTTTGCCGACAGTTGCGGATGCGCCCCAGCAGAAGGCCGCCGACGCAATGAGCGCCATGCCTCCTAGTTTTTCTCGCGCGCTTGCGGGCCGTGCTATTTCGCCAACCACACTTCCAGTTGTACAGGATCAAAGCCGATCATGACCTGATCATCGACCACAATGGTCGGAGTGGAACGGCTTTTATATGTACCCACCAGTTCGCGGACCGCGGAGGGATCGGCGGAGACGTCGCGCACTGTGAACTCTACACCTCTCGCCGAGAGGAAGGCCCGCGCCGTATAGCAGGGGGGTCAACCAGGCTGAGTATAGAAGAGGACTTTTTTGTTTTGCGCCATCGTCCAATAAGATTCTTGTAAGTTCGAGAGGATTCGGAAAGTTAGCGACGACGGGCGCTGTTATGCAACGTACTCAATCTCAAAATCGATTGTCACCGCCTTGCCCAGCATCTGCGAAACGGAACAGTACTTGCCTTTGGAAAGATGCACTGCGTCTTCCGCGGCCTTCTTCGAGACGTTGCCGCCGATCTCGTAGATCAGCCGAATCGAGGTGTAGACGGTCGGCGGCTGGATTGCGCGAACGCCCTGGGCACGCACGAGGATAGATGTGAACGGCTCGCGCTTTTTTCGGAGGATGCTGACCACATCCGTCGCGGTGCATGCGCACAGCGCGATCAACACTAATTCCATTGGTCCGGCGGCACTGTCACTTTGCCGGTCGGAGTCAATTACTATTGCATGCCCACTGCTTCCGGAGCCGATGAATCTTTCGCCATCGGCCCATTGGACACGTGCTTCCACCATTTTCATCTCCGGTTGTCGGTAAGGGGTTCAGGGTGAATGAGAACTTTGAAGAGGCGCGGGTCGGCGTTCTTCATGCGGATCTCGAGAGCGGTGCAGACATCGTGCACGCGGGCGAGAGTGAGATCATCGGGAAAGCTGCAATGGCAACTCAAATAGAGCTTCTCGCGCACACTCTTGAGCAGCACTTCGTGAATGTCTTTGATCTCGGGAAACTCTTGCGCGAGCTTGCGCAGCTTGCCTTCGAGCTTAGCGTCGCGGACCATGGCGCGTCCGGATTCAATGGTGGCCGGTTCGCTCTCGATGTGAGTCAGGATGGACGCGATCTCGGGCACCTCATCCAGCATCTCGCGTTCGATTTCGGTGACGATGTCGTGCGCTTGTTTGAGCGCGAACCCTTCGTTGAGCTCGAGGTGTTGCTCGAGATGAAGCTTGCCTCTGAGCTGCTGGATGCTGAGATCATGCACGCCGAGATTGTGGCGGAAGGCGACGGCGCGAATGCGGTCAAAGATGTTCTCCCGCACACTGGCGCGGGGAATGGAGCGCACGGTCACGTCTGCGTCGGGCAACGAGCGGTGCACCGTTTGAGTGACTTGCGCGACCAGTTGCTCGGAGCGCTGGAAGGTGACGCCGCGCTCGAAGGCAACCTGGACGTCAGCGAAGTAACGATTTCCCGCGCGTCGCACGCGGACCTGGTCCACGGCAATCACGCCATCGAGGCGGCTAAGGTGCTGGGCAATCTGGTTGCGGATACCGACTGGAGCGGCATCCAGAAGCGCGTCAATGGTTTTGCGCGCCAGGCGCCAGCTCACCTGTACGACGATGCCGGCGACGAAGAGCGCGGCGATGGGGTCGGCCTTTTGCAGCATCAGATTGTGGCTGCGCTCGCCGAAGTACACGAGAATGAGACCGACAACAACCACTCCGCTCGACCAGATGTCGGTCGAAAAGTGGAGCGCATCGGCTTCAAGGGCCTGCGAGTCCCAGCGGTGGGCGATC
>JBDTLH010000114.1:0-13914 GCA_039934875.1 Acidobacteriaceae bacterium
GCCAGATGTGGATCACCGCCCGCCGCCGCGGCCTGCAAACGGGCAAGCTGCTCTTTGACGTCCGCCGGCCACGCACTCGATTGTGCCGTGATCTTATTTACCGTGGAGCGCAGCAATTCGCCGTCGCCACGCTTCGCGGCAATGCGAGTCAATTCAAGCAGTGCCGCCAGGTTCTCCGGCTCCGCAAAGAGAATCCGCTTGATCAGCCCCTCGAAATCCGCATCGCTGGTTTGGTCTGCCTGGCGCTCCACCTCCGAAGCGAGTTGGTAAGTCGCCCGCAAGTTTTCAGGATTGATCCTGACCGCCTCGCGCAGGTTCACAATCGCCTTCGCCGGATCGCCACGTTCGCTTTCCAGCAGTCCGAGCAGATAGTAAATGCGGTCATTCTTTGGGACGAGCGCCCGCGCCTGTTCCAACCGCTGCGCCGCCGCATCGTAGCTCCGCTGGCGCAACGCCAGAATGCCCCAGTTCGCCCACCCGGCCGGCTCCGCGGGAACCAACTTTACCGCCTCAGCAAGACTTCGCTCCGCGCGAACATCGTCGCCCACCTGCAATGCCGCCAAACCGACGTAAAATGCCGAAACAAAAGCGCCATACGTCTTCGAAGAGCTGTTGGCAAGCCTTTCGCCAGAGCGGCACCCCGCCAAAAACATCGCCACTGAGAGCAACGCGCAGATCAGCACCCGGCTCCCGCGGTAAACCTCTGGGAGACCATTGTTCGTTGCAGTGTTACTTAATACCTGAAAATTCATCTGAATCTTCTATTTTTGTTGGCTCTACTGAACATATCGCAAATCAGAGCCGATTCGCTGATTCACATACGGTCGTCGATGCGGCTAATATCAGGTTGTAAGCTCCAACACCCGAAAGGACGAAATCTTGCAACTGAGTGTCCGGCTTCGTCCGGTCATCTTCATCGCCGGTTTGCTCATCGTCTGGCAAATTGCCGCGGACCGGCAATCTGTTCATCTTCTACCCGGCCCCTGGGGAGTGGCGGGCGGCATCGCCGATCTGCTACGCCACGGACTGTTGTTGAAGTACGTGACCGCCTCGTTGTTCCGCGTCACCTGGGGATTCATTTTGGCGGTGGTCCTCGCTGTTCCGTTGGGGCTTGCCATCGGATGGTACCGCCGCGCCGAAATGGCATTCAATCCTATCCTTCAAGTCCTTCGTCCTATCTCTCCCCTGGCCTGGATCCCGATCGCGATTTTATGGTTTGGCGTAGGCGATCTCGCTGCTATTTTTCTCATCTTTCTGGGCTGCTTCCTCCCCTTGCTGCTGACCGCCATTCAAGCTGTACAGAGCGTCCCCGATATCTACGTCAACATCGGCCGCAATTTCGGCCTTCGCCCCTTTGAACTTATCTGCCGCGTACTGTTTCCGGCTGTCATTCCGCAACTCATCGTCGGTTTGCGGATCACTCTGGGCATCGCCTGGCTGGTGGTGGTCGCAGCGGAGATGATCGCTGTCAACTCCGGCCTTGGCTTCCTGATTGTGGACGCGCGCAACGCCGGCAATCGCTACGATCTCGTGCTCGCCGGCATGGTCATGATCGGAACCATTGGCCTGTTGCTGGATATGGGAATACGATCTCTCGAACACATTAAGTCATCCCGCTGGAGCTACTCGGAGGATTAGGAAGTGTCGTTCATGCAAGCCTGTGCCACGCCGCCGCCAGCGCTCGAAATGCTGAAAACAAAGCTGCGCGCCGAACACATCCACATGGTCTTCCAGCGTGACGGCAAGACTACCCCGGTTCTCGAAGACATCAATCTGCAGGTAGGAGACGGAGAATTTCTCTGCCTGCTCGGCCCCTCCGGTTGCGGTAAATCGACGCTGCTCAACATCATGGCGGGCTTCCTCTCCCCCAGCAGCGGAGAGATAAGAGTCGATGCCGACATCGTGCGCGGGCCGGACCCTCGCCGCATCTTCGTCTTCCAGGAGCGCGGCGTCTTTCCCTGGCTCACCGTTGAAGGTAACATCGCCTTCGGTCTCTTCAAATTGTCGCGCTCCCAACGCGAGCAACGGGTTTCGCATTACGTCAAAATGGTTGGTCTTGAGGGGTTCGAAAAAAATTATCCGGCGGAGCTCTCCGGCGGCATGAAGCAGCGCCTCGAAGTCGCGCGCGCTCTGGCAGTAAATCCTGACATGCTCTTTCTCGATGAGCCCTTCGGCGCTCTCGACTCGATCACTCGCCTCATCATGCGCACTGAGTTGCTGCGCATCTGGGAGGCGGAGCGCAAAACCATCATCTTCGTCACCCACGACATTGATGAAGCGGTGCAACTCGCTGACCGTGTGGTGGTCATGAGCTCCCGCCCCGCAACCATTCAGCAGATCGTGAAGATCGACATTCCGCATCCTCGCGACATCAGCTCCCCCCGTTACCTTGAACTTCGCGACGGCATCTTGGAACAGATCGGCTTGGCGCACAAGGTATGAAATCGTTAGCCGAACCGAGAAAATGGGAGGGCCTCTTCTGGCCCATTCTGGCTTCTGCGCTGCTGCTCGCGCTGTGGCATTACTGCGTCCGCTGGACGGCCACAACCATCTTTCCTTCTCCCCTCGACGTAGGAAGAGGAATCGCGGAGTTGCTGCGGGAGGGTGTTCTGTGGACAGATATTGCGGACTCTCTGCGCCGCGTGGCGGTTGGCTTTGGCGCTGCCGCCGCCCTCGGAATTCCGCTGGGACTGATGCTCGGCTGGTCTCCGGCGGCCGACCGCGTCGTGAATCCCGCCATGCAGATCCTCCGGCCAATCAGCCCCATCGCATGGATCCCGGTAGCCATCATTTTTTTTGGAATCGGGGACTATGCGGCGATCTTCCTGATCTTCCTCGGCGCCTTCTTTCCCATCGTAGTTGCCTGCGTCGATGGAGTCTCCAACGTGCCCTCAATGTACCGCCGCGCCGGCCGTAACTTTGGTCTCGCGCCGTGGCGCCTTCTTGCCCAAGTGATCTTCCCCGCCGCCCTTCCGCGAATTATCATCGGTTTGCGCATCGCCCTCGGCATTGCCTGGCTGGTGGTAGTCGCCGCCGAGATGATCGCCGTCGATTCCGGCCTGGGATACCTCGTCATCGACTCACGTAATTCGGGCAAGCGCTATGACCTGGTGGTCGCAGCCATGCTGCTCATCGGAGTGATCGGCCTCACGCTCGATTTCGGCTTCCGTCGCATCGAGAAGATAAAATCCGTTCGCTGGGGATTCCGCCATGGCCCTTAAAAACAAAATTCTGCTTGGCGCGCTCCTATGGCTCGTGTTTATCACCGCGCTCCACGGCTATCTAAATGAGAATTGGGCCGCCGTTCTCAATGATTATCGCCCGGCCGCGCAGCGCAAGATTACCGTTGCCTACCTTCCGGTCACCTGCCAGCTCACCTGCCCGGTCACCGACTACATCTCGAAATTTTCAGAAAACGGCGAGCTGTTTCTGCCTCGCATGTTCCAGGGATTCCCTGAGATCAAAGAAGCGCTCATCTCCAATAAAGTCCAGGCGGCTTTCATCGTGGCGCCCATGGCGATTGCCCTGGTGGCGCAGGGCGTTCCCATCAAAGTCGTCTATCTCGGACACCGTTACGGCAGCGCCGTGGTCGTCCGCAAAAGCGGCCCGGTCAAGACCGTCGCGGATCTGCGCGGACGCACGGTTGCCATACCCAGCCGCTTCTCCGACGAGCGTCTCATCCTCTTTCGCGCCATGAAGGCGTCGGGAATGAAGCCGGGCGATATCAAAATGGTCGAGATGGCCCCTCCCGATGTCTCCGGAGCGCTCGCCGCTGGCGCCATCGACGCCTTCTCCATGGGCGAACCATTTCCCTCGCAGGCGGAGATGGCTGGCTATGGCCGCGTCCTCTTTGAGGCGCGTGACTACTGGCCGGATTACATGTCCTGCATTCTTGTCGTGCGCCAGGACCTGATCGACACCCGCCCCGACGTCGTGCAAGTCTTGGTGGACGGCATCGCCCGCTCCGGCCTGTGGCTCGACAAAGGCAAACCACAGCGCGACGATGCCGCCGATTTCGTGGGCCGCTTCTACTACAATCAGAAACCTGCTCTACTTCGTTGGGCGCTCACCAAGCCGATGGACCGCGTCACCTACAGCCCCCTCGCGCCGCGCAAAGCAGACTTCGATATGGTCCGCGATCTCATGATCGAAACCGGTATCCTCAACAAGAAACTCGAATTCAGCGCCTACACCGATACCCGTTTCTCAGACAAAGCCAGCATTCAGACCGCCTGGAAATACCAGGCAGGCAGCGCGACCGCCAAATAAGCTGACCACGTAAAAAAGCCGGTTTACATGCAAGAATCCACCATAATTCGGTGGATTCTTGCCGCTTTTTGATCGTTTTTTGATGTATTTTGGTGCCTTTCGTTGACGAATTTATGGCGTCGCGGCCCCACTGGCGCTGATCGCAAAGCTCAGCGTGCCATTCGCGGTAGTGGTGAAACTACCCGCCGCATTCGCTGTCACGGTGACCGTCTGATATCCGCCGCTGGCACTGATAAGCACTCTGTACCTGGTATTTGCCGGCAACTCCGCCAGCACATCCGTCGAATTCCCTACCGGCATGTAGTAGCTCACATATCCAGCCAACGGGACGGTAGTACCCGCCGCGCCCGCATTCATCAACACCACCTCCGTCGAGCCGCCACTGGTCATGATCACCCCCGTCATGGTGTGCTGCGAGTTCCAGAAGGGCTTTACCTGCGCCACCGCGCCGGAGGACGCTGACATATCCAGCACCGTCAGCCATTGCGTATTCGCGCTCGGGGCTGCCGGAGTCACTTGCGTGCGGTACACCAGTCCCTCGCCGTCGAGGTCTGAAGTCGCGACCTTCGCCACGCTCGGAGCAACGAAAATCATGCTGCCCGCGAAGTTGTTCTTATAGCTCACATCCAGCCGCGTCACGCCCCATATCGCCTGGCTCTGTGCCACCTTCACCGGCACCGCCGGAGTATGCCACGCCATGATCTGCGTGTAGGCCACATTACAAATACCGGTGCGGTCGTAAATCACCACCCGCGCCGGACGCAGATGGATTACCTGACGCGTCCAGCTCGTCACCGGACCGCAATCGGGACTGGCAAAGCCGCGGTACTGGTCTTCGAGATAACGCGCCGTCGCCAGTGTGTACCGGCTCCCCTCGTCATAAGCGGAGATGGTAGTGCGCGCCTTCCCCGTTCCCAGCGTGGTTGTGCCCACCGCCGGTGGATAGCCCGCCGTCTGATTGGGAAGGTCCCCTGGATTCGATGGATTGAATACCTGGAAGGTATTGGCGTAAGTGCGTCTCGCCGCAGCCCCGTGTGCGTCGGTATTCACGTTCGCCTCGCCCGGCGAGGTCTGCAAGAGCCACGCATTGGGATTTACCAGCAGCGGCGTTCCTCCATGGACCGCGCTGATCTCTCCGGCGGCAAACATCTGCTGCGCCTGCACCGGACTGTTGATATACCGCTCCGCCCGCAGCATCCACCAGTTCGCGGATGTGGTCCAGTCGGAGCGCGCCGCCACCTGATCAATGCCCTGTGCCCAATAGGAGAGCGGCAAATTCCTATAGCTTGCGTCCGGCGACTTCGCATTCCAGAAGAGGAAGCCACTCCACTCCGGCGCATTCACATTCGGCGCATTGGGATAGAGTTTGCTCACCGCCGCCGCCGTATCGCTCACGAAATGATGGAACTGCGGCGCCATCGGATCGTTGAGGTATTGCGACAGATAGGAGAAGAATTGGAAGGTGCCGATGAACGGCGTACCCGCGGCATACGAAGTCGCCATGTGCCCCGCATCTTCGTCGTACATACGCGTGAGGCTCGGCCAGGTGAAGTACATCAGATACTTCGCCATATTTTTAGGAAAGGAATATGGCGCCTGCGCCGAATTCACCAGGTCCACTCCCTGTATATCGTTCACCGCAATCACCGGCATCGCCTGGTTGATTGCAGCTCCTCCGTAGTTCATGAAGCCTTCAGGCCATCCGCCGCCGCTCAGATACGCCTGATACCACGGCTGCACCCGCTGCAGGTGCTCCTTGTTGTACCAGTCGCTCCAGTAGGTCGCCGCCTGCGGATTGTCCTCCGTCGTCGCCAGCGCGGTGAGCGCCTTGGCGTTGTAGTACCCCGCGTAGTAGCTCGATTGCGGATGCGCGTACTGTGCGATCTCGCCACTGTCCCACGCGTCAATCCATTGATTCAGCGCATTGTAAACCTGCTGCCGTTGCGCCGCACTCATGAGGTTGTAGGCCCAGTCATAGCCCAACGCCATGCCGACGCCATAGTTGCGGATATCGTATCCTCCGTTTTCCGTGTAGAGCGGCTGGGTGGTTCCCGGCGCGCTCTGATGGCCCGGGTCGGACATCGCCAGCAGAATGCTCACCAGCTTCTTGCCATAGGTTGCCGCCCCGCCTGGATCGGTCTGCGACAGGGTCTGATAGCAAAGCCCCTGTGCCATCACGTGATGGAAATAATTCGTGCCTCCAAAGCCCGCGCTGATCGCGGAAGATCCGGGATCGATCGCATCCGGAGTGACCACAGGCGCGGTCAGATTTTGATCGCAGAAAGACTTGAGCGCCGTCCATGTGGGATCGTTGGCTGCCGCCTTCTGTGCCAGCGTCGCCAGTACGCTCGCATTCAACAACACCCGCGGATGCGCGCTATTGGCTGGCGGTGGCGTCACCGGTGGCTGCGTGACCGGCGGAGGAGGCGTACCGGGCGGCGGAGGAGGATCCACTGGAGGAGGCGGCGACGTACCCGGTCCACTCCCCCACTGCGGACCTTGGTCCGTCATCGTCATCGGCTGCACATCTTCGCGCAGGGGCGCTCCATTCACCGAGCCGCCCGCCGACACTGTTCCCTTTTGCAAAATGATTGTCGCAGGCCCCACTTTGACGGTGAATGTGCCTACGGTGGGATCGCTCGGATTACTGTCCGCCAACGTCGCGATCACGTTGGGATCACTCGATTTTCTCGATTGCAGAACGTTCAGCGAATAGTTGAGCGTCCGTCCGGTCTGGTCCTGCTCCAGGCGGGACTGTCCGGCCTTGGAGCAGCCGGCGCAAGCCGTTTCGTCTATCACCCGATAACTCGCGGGAGCAATCAGGCTGCTCACCCGCAGCGTTGCCGCCTCGTCATCGCAGCGGAAGTGGGCCCCGTCCTCCACCGTCCACTGCGTCTCGCACTCCAGCGGCGCCGTCTTCACGTCCGCCGCCCCGGTGCTCAGCATTCGATCAAAGACGATCAGGGTTTGGGAGGCGCGCAAAAAGATGAACTCACGCTCCGCATGTTGCACCGCCAGGTTGTCCCGCTCCGGATGCACATTCCATTTGCGGCAACCGGGACAGATATAGGTGTTGGTCAAATCCGCGCTCGAGTAGAAATAATCCGCTGCGCTTTGCAAACGACGGGTGGTGGCCGGACCCGCGGGCGAGACCGACTGCCCCCGTCCATTGAACACAATGCTGTTATGTACCAGCGTGTCTTGTGAATTAACTGTGCCCGCGCCCTTCCAACCGGCGAAGATGTCGGAATATCCCGTGGACTCGCGGGTGATGAACTTGCCATTGCTCCACAGGTCGAAGGTGCCGGAATCACGATGGTAGTGGCCGGACCCGATACTCCCCCCAAAGCGGCTGTAAAACGTTGTGCCGCCCCATGATGACCGGCTCCACGACATCTGCGGGCCGGGGGCATTGAAATCGAGCGCCAGCGAAGCAAAAGAAATCGGCGTCACGGCGTTGGTGTTCTCCGTGGCATGCCACATGCTCTGATACTTCGGCTGCACCGTATTCAACCACTGCTGCGCGTACCCGCCCACATCACCGCCCCAGGCGTTCGCCGCATATAGCAGAAACTCCCCGTAGTAGCTGCCCGTAGTACCGTTGCCAAGCGGAGACAGCGCCCCGCCGACATAAGGGTTAAACCACTGCTGATCGTCGTTAAAGGACGTGGTCTGCCAGATCGGGGTCGCCAGCCCCTTGGCGGTCGTCAGTGCGTCAGTGGTTGAGTAGATGAGATAGAACACCGAATCCTTGAACCAGCGTGTCTCCTGAAAAAGATCGCGACCGTAGTCTTTCGCGGCGGTAAACGGCAGCAGCGTGTACCAAAGCTGATATTTGCCATACTGCGAGCCCTCGATGGCAACCCCCGACTGCTCCGCCGCCATAGCATCGGCTTTGAAGATGTCCCAGCGGCCGGAGGACGAGGCCAGCACGTCATCGAGAAAGACCTTCGCTTGCGCCGGCTGATCGTTGTAGCTCGCCAGCCCCCACTCCAGTTCGTTGCGCACATCGCCCCAGAAGTAATTGTTGTAGGGGGCTTTGCGATTGCCGGGAAAGATGTTCGGCCCCATCATTACCGTCATCCAGGTGTTGATGGTCGAGGCCAGCGACTTCCTCTGCGCGTCACTCAGCGCGTCATAGCACCAGTCATAGGTAAGCACCTGCCATTCGCCGTACCAGCGCGTCTGGTTGGCGGCGATGTAGCCCTTCAGCGGGTCTACCGGAATCATATTAGCGCCTCCGAAGACCGCATATGCGGCGCTGCAATCCGCCGTATTGCCGGTGACGACATGATGAAACAGGATATCGGTCCACGGCAGGTACAAGCTGTTTGACAACTTCGGTGTGAACGGATGAGCCCCGTACCAAGCCTTTGCCTGCGCCAGACGGGCTGGCGTCCATAGAACCATTCCGCCCTGTGCCGGGCGCGATGGAATACTGAGTCCATCTACCGTGCTCTGTGCGCGCAGCGGCATAACGCTGAGGCAAACCGCCGCTATCAGCAAAATACTACTCATCGTAACCCTCTTCATCGCCGGAACTCCCTCGTATTGCAGATTCTTAAGACAGTTCCAATATCGGCAGATGAGAAAAATCCAATGAGGCTGGGTTAATAAATATTTGCGGAGCCCCAGCGCGACCGTCCTCCTCTGATTCGGACGACGTCAACTTGAAAAGCGCTCCAAGCCTCCGGTACCCGCGTTCAGCCTTTGGGGACACAATGCAGACGGCGTGCGCCAACCAGCAGCCATCTAAAGATGGAGTTTCGGAATAAAAGGAGCGCACCCGTGCCACAGAACCAACAGGACAAAGCGAAAGTTCAGCCCTCCGGCTACACCGGCGAAAACCCCTCCACCGCCGGCCCCGGTTCGACCAAAGTCAGCAGCAACACTCCTGAGAACCGCGCCGGACAACTCGATCCCAGCGCGCCTAACCACTCCACCAATGAGTCCAATCAATCCAACTCATCTGAAGACCCGGCCAAACAAAACTCCGAGGGTATGGGAACGGTAGGTTACGGCGGCCTCAACAAACCCATGGCGCCGCCCGATGGTACCGCCGCCGACGTGGATAAGGACAAGAGGGATTAGAAAGGGCAACGGGTGGAATTCGGCTGCGGTATAATCCACAACGGAGATCGCGAACTGATAACCAATCTAACCCTGCGCTGGATAGCTGTGAGCCGATCGACTGTCCTCGCGCTTGGCCTATTGGCATCCGCGCAGGCGCAGCACAGCCAATACCTCTACACCTGGGCAATGGAGACCAGCGCTCCCTCGACTCCGGTGCCGCCGGCAAAGTCGATGGGGCGCGATTTTCTGGCCGTCTTCGACATCGGAACCGACTCATCCGACTTCGGCCGGTTGGTCGCCATGCTTCCCGTCGGCACGCGCGCCCAACAGGCGCACCACACGAATTACCAGATGCCGGCGGACGGGCGCCTCTTCGCCAGTGACTACATGGCTGGCGAAGGGTACATCATTGACCTGCGCGAACCGTCTAACCCGCGACTCGTGGCGAGCTTCGGCGATGCGGGAGCGTACACGCATCCACACAGCTTTGAGCGGCTCGCGAACGGCCATACGCTGGCGACCTACCAATTCAAAGGTGCGCCCGACACGACCGCCGGCGCTCTGGTTGAACTCGATGGCAGCGGTCATCCTGTGCGCGTCAGCGACGCCTCCGACCCGAGCGTCGAACCCTTTATCCGTCCCTACAGCATTCAGGCCGTTCCCAAGCTCGATCGCGTTGTTACCACCAGCGACGACATGCTGAGCCCGGGCCGGAGCCACGTGGTCCAGGTATGGCGGTTAACGGACCTCAAGCTGCTGAAAACTGTCGTGTTGCCCAAACCGCCGCATTACAAGGACATAGTCAACAATAATGCCGCCGAGGCGCGGTTGCTCGAAGACGGCGAGACAGTGCTCGTGGTCACGACGAACTGCGGACTTTACCGGCTTAATGGTTTGGCCGGCGACGAACCCACCGCGCAGTTCGTGTACGATGTCGGCTACCGCGCGTGTGCCGTGCCGACAGTGGTCGCTCACTATTGGGTGCAGACCACGATGAGCGGGCACAGCATCACCAGCCTCGACGTCAGCGATCCATCGCACCCGGTGGAAGCCGGCCACCTGGCGCTCAAGGGCGACGCACTGCCTCATTGGATAGCTCACGAGCCGGGCGGTAATCGGCTGGTGATTACCGGCTTTGGTTGGCTTACTACTCACGCGCTGTTCGCAACCATCGACCTGAAAACCGGAGCGCTGGCCCTCGACCCACGCGAGATCAACTTCGATAGATCGTGGCCCGATGGCTGGAATGGCACGGCGATGCCGCACGCGGCCGTTTTTGATAACGGGCCTGCTTCGAGTAAATAGCCGCGACTTTCTACGAACGACCTCGTATTGCTTATTGCCTATTGCTGATTGCCGACTGCTGATTGCTTAAAATCTCCCGAATCCGCATTCGCGCCTGAAACAATCCCGCTTTCGATTCCTCTTGCGAGATGCCCATGGTCTTCGCAATGCGCGCATGATCATAGCTCTCCACATCGTGCATCAGGAAAATCATGCGTTCGGTTGCCGGCAACTGCACCACCGCTTCTTCCATCTCCGTGCGCTTGGTGTTCTGGCATACCCGCTCCTTGCCCGGTTGCTCTGCTTTAGCTTGATCCAGCCGCACTTGGAGCGTCAGCGGGCCTATCGGGCGCGTCGTTCTCAGTTCGCTTACCAGGGCCCGGTCAAGCTGCTCCGCAGTGGGTTTTTTGAACGCCCGGAAAGCCCGGCAGAAGGTCTCACTCATGAGCTCTTCCGCCTCCGGCTCACTGTGCGTCATGTAAAAGGCCAAGGAGAAAATGCGGTGCCGGTTGCCCTCGTAGATATCTTCGTAATGCTTGACCGAAACATGCTGCCGCACCAGGCCGGCAATCGGCGCCAGCATAATTGCATCGACTCTGGATGACATGAATATCCCTTAAAATTGGCGGTACCGCTCTGCCCGAAGGCTTCGACGCGGTTACCCTCTCAACAGCAATCACCCTGCCGAATCTCTGGGGAAAGCAACCAGTTTGCCTAATTCCAGCCAAACGGCTGATTCCTAAGTAGTTATCCGGGCAAGGCAGAATAGCTCCGCGTCCCTTAATTATATACCTTAGGAACGAGCTAGGGATCCTAAGGTAAATACTATGTACTGAAGTACCACCTTTTTACCGATGAACCCCGTGTACCCGCACCTTGTTGCCTCGCGGATGCTGGTTCACAGGATAAAATGACCTTCTCGCACCCTATGTCCCCCGAACGCATCCTCGTAGTTGACGACGAATCGTCGATCCGCGACATTATCTCCACCATGCTCAGGTCGGCGGGGTATCAGACGGTCGCTGCCCGCTCCGGCAAAGATGCCTTGCACGCTCTTGCCGCCAACCCTTCTTTTGATCTCATGATTAGCGACATGATGATGCCGGAGATGGACGGCCAGGCCTTGCTGCGCGCGTCCAAGGCGCTCTATCCCGATCTCCCCATCATCATGGTCACTGCGGTTCACGATACTTCTACGGCGCTGAGCTCCATTCGCAGCGGCGCCTACGACTACCTGCTTAAACCTTTCGAGCGCGAGCAGCTCATTGCCACCGTTCGCCGCACCCTTGACTATGGCCGCCTGCGCGCTGAAAATCGCCGATACCAGCAGAACCTGGAAGCCCTGGTCTCCAACCGCACCGTGCAATTGCAACAGGCGATGAATGACCTGGAGCGCTCCTATGACGTCACCCTCGAAGCACTGGGCGACGCGCTCGATCTCAAAGATTCCGAGACCGAAGGCCATTCCAAGCGCGTCACCGCCTTCACCACCGTATTGGCCCGTGCCATGGGGCTTCCCGTCGAGCAGATCCGCTCCATCGCCCGGGGCGCCTTCCTGCACGACATTGGCAAGATGGCCATCCCCGACGCGATCCTCCTCAAGCCCGGACACCTCACCCCCGCGGAGTCCCGGGTCATGCGCGAGCACTGTCTCCTGGGCTACCAGATTCTCAAGAAGATCCCCTTCCTCGCCGATGCCGCGGAAATCGTGTACTCCCATCAGGAGCGCCACGATGGCTTCGGCTACCCCCGCCAACTCAAGGGCGATAAGATCCCGCTGGGAGCGCGCCTCTTTTCCGTCGCGGACACCTTCGATGCCATCACCTCCGACCGTCCTTATCGCGCGGCGCAGTCGGTTGAGGCGGCACGCAAGGAAATCGCCCGCCACTCCGGCACCCAATTCGATCCCGCCATCGTGGACCTATTCTTCAAGGTCCCCGTCAGCATCTGGGAGGACCTGCGGCGGCAGATCGCTGCTCAGGCTGCTGGAAGCGGACTGGCGCGCATCCATATCCCAATCCCCATCCCATTGGATATCCCATGAAAACCCTCTCGCCTGCCGAAATCAATACCTGTCTCCAACAACTGCCTAACTGGTCTTATGACGTCGCCGGCAGCGCTCTGCGCAGCACCCGTACCTTCCCTGATTTCGCGGCGGCGATGAGATTTGTAAACCGCATCGCTGAACTCGCTGAAGCCGCTAACCATCACCCCGATCTCGACATCCGCTACAACAAAGTTCTCATCGCGCTCTCCTCCCACGATGCTGCAGGAGTGACCACCCGCGACATTGAACTAGCGCAAAAAATCTCCGCGCTCTGAGGGTTGGCGATTTCGAGCTTTGCTCCAGCCTTTTAATCGCAACGGTCTGCCAGCGAATCACCGGTCTCATCCGCCTCTGAACCCGAAACTCGAAGCTGCCCTATGCCCTCTTGCTCAGCTCCGGCTTATGCCCGAGTACGCTCACGTCCTGCACCTCCGAGCATTCCATCCTCACCTCGCACGACGGACAGGTCGGGGTCCTGGCGAAGGCAATCCACGCCATCGTGCGAAATATGCGTGGGCAGTTGGGGCAGTTCAACGTCACAATGGCAATGTCCAGCTCGCGGTCAGGCGGCATTTTTCTCCTCATATCTGATTTCCCCAGCTCTTTAACCCAACGCCCGTTCCAACGACGTTCCAACGCCCGCGATTCACAGCGTCTTCCCCAGCACCGTCCGCGCCACCGCCAGCATCCCGATCGCCTGCTCCGCCGGAGATGCCAGCGCTTCGGCGCGCTTCAGCGCGTCCACATAATCCACCTGCGCCGCCGCCTCATTGATCTCTTCGACGGTCTCCGCCGTCTGCTTCGCCTCCGGATGCGCTTGCCACGCCTCATCCAGTGCCGCATAGGCTATATCGAAATACTTGGTTGACTGCTGCTTGTTCCCCGATGTGCCTTCCGCGAACCCGGAGGCCGCCGCCTCTTTCGCCCGCATGGTCGGCGGCAGTCCCTTGAGCGCATCCGACCGGTCCTGCCCCTTGTTCTGGATGGCCTGCAGCACCGAGACATTCTCATCTTCCGCATGTGACATCTCTGTAGGGCCCGTAATCCGCGAAGTTTGTTGCGCGATAACATCGCTCCTCAACGCTTCGTCGTATTTTTCCGCTCCCAGCGCCTTCTTCATGCTCTCCGTCGTGACCCTGACCGCAAGATTTCGCTCTGGTGAATCATCCACTTTGGCGAGCCAGTCGAGCAGCGCCAGCCCCGTCTTCTGCGCGACCGCCGGGTCCACCTGCGGCGCCATG
>JBDTLH010000115.1:0-14567 GCA_039934875.1 Acidobacteriaceae bacterium
CAAGGGGAAGCCGATTGATTTTGAGTATGTGAGGTTTGATTAGCAATAAGCAATAAGCAATAAGCAATAAGCAATAAGCAATAAGCAATTAGCTGCCGGCTGCCAGCGGCCAGTGAGCGGCTGGAGACCGGAGGCTTTTGAAGATGGATATGGTAAATCGTCAAGTCGATCAATCGCGAATAGGAGTTTCGGATTATGCGCGCAAGTTGCTGGCGCATATTGCGGAGCTGGCGCAGCGCGAACACCATGATGGGCGAAAGCCGGGAGTCGCGTATCTGCCGGAGGTGCATGAGAGCTGCGGACTGGATGTGGATGCGATGTATGCATGCTTGAAGGAATTGCAGCAGGCGGGGCTGGTGGCGGTGGAGGGAAAATATCCGTTCGAGGAAGTGAGAGTCAGCAATTAGCAATTAGCAATTAGTAGTTAGCAATTAGCAATTAGTAGTTAGCAATTAGAGGGTATCCCGGCGCTCATGGCCGCGTCTATTCAGCAGGGAGGGTGATCGGGATTTGATGGCGAGAACAGACGAGTGGAGGGCGCGGAGCAGGGAGGGCGATCGAGATTTGATTGCGAGAACAGACGAGGGGAGGGCGCGGAGCAGGGAGGGTGATCGAGATTTGATTGCGGAAACAGACGAGCGGAGGGCGCGGAGCAGGATGGGCGATGAGGGCGGTACGATGAGAGGCTGGTTGCGATATTTAGTATTGGGCGCGTTGCTGGCCGGGTGCGCCAGTGCGGGGTATGCGCAGCAGGAAGATACTCCGGTGCATATTACGCCGCGAGTGCCGGAGAGGGTGCAGCCGGGGAGCCGGTCGAGGGCGGATGTGCCGAACTCCAGTGAACAGAAGAAGGCAGACGAGGATGTTGCCGGGCCAATTTCGGAGGGGCAAAGCTCGAGCCGGGAGACCAAGATCGATCTTGCTCCGCCGAAGGGTGAGCGCAACAAGTATCCCGACAGTGATGTGTCGGAAGATGTGCAGGAGGTAAAACCCTGGGACCCGCACAAGGCGCAAAAGGACATTGAAGTGGGCGACTTCTACTATAAACGCGACAATTATCGCGGAGCGTATGCGCGTTATCAGGATGCGCTGGTTTGGCAGGAGAACAATGCGGAGGCGATGTGGAAGGCGGGGCTGAGTTCAGAGAAGCTGGGCGACAAGGCAGCGGCGGCGCGTTATTACGCGAGATACCTCAAGACTTTGCCGCATGGCGATCACGCAGCCGAGGCGCAGAATAAGCTGGCGCAGGTGGAGCGCTAGAGGCATCTCACCACTTCTCACCACTTCTTGTTGTAATGCAGCGAGCACCGACCGAAAAGGAGAGATGTAGATGTCTGATGTTGCCCCCGGCCTGATTCTCCGCGAGACCGAACCGGACAATTTGGAGTACCCGTTTTCCAATCTGGAAGTGGATGGGCCAATCACTCCGAATGGGCGGTTTTATATACGGGACCACTTTAACCCGCCCGAAATCGATCGCAAGACATGGCGTCTGAGTTTGCAGGGTGCGGTCGCGCATTCCATCGAGCTCTCGCTCGAAGATATAAAAACGTTTCCCCGGGTTACGCACACCGCTTTGCTCGAATGTTCGGGAAACAGCCGGGCGTTTTTGACGCCTAAGAAGGAAGGGGTGGCGTGGGAGCTCGGAGGGCTGGGTTGCGCTCGCTGGACGGGGGTTTCTCTGGCGACGATTCTGGATAGAGCGGGGGTGAATGCAAGCGCGGTGGAGATCGTCCTGGAGGGCGCTGACCACGGCACGCCGGAAAAGACGAACAAGCCGAAAGGTGAAATCCACTATGCCCATAGCCTGCCCATGGCCGATGCGCGGCGCCCAGAGGTGCTGCTTGCGTATGAGATGAATGGCGAGGCCCTGCCCGATGCACATGGCGGTCCGCTGCGCGCCATCGTTCCCGGATGGTATGCCATGGCGTCGGTCAAATGGCTGCGGCGCATCTTGGTAATGGAGCGCCCATTCCACGGGTATTTCCAGACCGTCGAATATGCTTATTGGGCGGCGCAAAATGGCGCGCCGCCGGAGCGGGTTCCGATTACGAGACTTCCCGTGAAGTCGCAGATTGCGCGTCCGGCGATGCGCGAAGTCATAGCGGCGGGATCGAACTATCGTGTGTTCGGCGCGGCATGGGCGGCGGATTCCGCGATTGCGAAGGTGGAAGTGAGCTCGGACGGCGGAAAGACATGGGGCAGGGCAAAGCTTCTGGGCGAGGCGTTCGATCACGCCTGGCGCCTCTGGGAATTCGAGTGGCAGCCGAAAGATACGGGAACGTACACGCTGCTTTCGCGGGCCACGGATGCGCAAGGACACACCCAACCCGCCGAGCACGACCAGGACCACGAAGCCTACATCATTCACCACACGTTGCCGATTACGGTTATGGTCGAAGTCGCTTAGCGTCCAATTCCGATAGAGAATAGAACAATGGAAGAGCGCGGGCATCGGCTTGCACGCACCACCGACCATACTGACGCGGCTAGTCGCTGTACCACAGACCCCTCCAATGGCCCTTGATGCAGTAAGAACCGTTCGCACCTCCGATACCGATGCTATCAAGAGCATCGTGATCTGCCGATTTGAGCATTGGCTTAAGAGCAATGCCGCGCTGTTGACGGGCGATGACCTTCGATTGCGGAATCACGGATATGATCCAGAAAGCGCCGGGAGGCGGCATCCTACCCCACTGTGTTGGATCAGCGTCTACAACTAAAGTATCGTCAGGCACCGGTTCGGTATCGCCAAACGCTTCTCCGGAACACTTCACAGATCCGCCCCAGATCACCACCACGCGAGATTTTCCGTTTACGGAGCAGTAGGCGGCCCAATCCTTTTGCCCCTTGCGGGCGAACTCTCCCGAGACAATGTTGTGGGGACCCTTCGTCTCGACATCTTGCGGAATCAAACAGTGGCGTTGATTCAGCTCTGCGCGAACATTTGCGGGCACATGGGGAAAGTCATCTGGACGCAAATAGTGGTTTCCAGTTTTGGAAACGATAGGTACGGCGACTTGCATTGCGGCAATGATGAAGGCCACGCACACGAAGTTCATGACTTATCTCCCTTGCTCTTCGAGATACTTCTCCACTTCCATGGCTGCCATGCAGCCGGTTCCGGCGGCGGTGATGGCTTGGCGATAGCGGCGGTCCTGCACGTCGCCAGAGGCGAAGACCCCTTCCACTTTGGTGAAGACGTAGTCGTGGGTGAGCAGGTAACCGTCTTTATCGGTGTCGAGCGCACCATGCAGCCACTTGGCATTGGGGTCGTGTCCGATGCCGAGAAAGAGGGCGGAGACCGGCAGTTCGGAGAATGCGCCGCTCTTAAGATCGCGGAGCTTTAGACCGGTGACCTCGTCCTTGCTGAGGTCGAGCACCTCGTCCACGACGGTGTTGGTGAGGAAGGCGATTTTTTCATGTTGCCGCGCCCGGTCGTACATGATTTTGGAGGCGCGGAAGTTGTCGCTGCGATGAATCAGCGTGACCTTGGTGGCGAAGCGGGTGAGAAACAGCGCCTCTTCCATGGCGGAGTCGCCGCCGCCGATCACGGCGATCTCCTTACCGCGAAAAAAGAAGCCGTCACAGGTGGCGCAGGAGCTGACTCCTTTGCCGATCAGCGCCTGCTCGCTAGGCAGTCCCAGCCAGCGCGCGGACGCGCCGGAGGCGATAATGAGGGTGCGCGTGAGTATCTTTTCCCGCCCCAGATCAAGCGCAAAGGGCTGTTGGGAGAGGTCGGCGGAGACGATGTGTCCCATTCTGTAGTCGGTGCCGAAGCGCGCCGCCTGCTGCCGCATGTTCTCGATCAGTTCGGGGCCCATGATGCCAGCGGGAAAGCCGGGAAAATTTTCCACGTCGCTGGTAATGGAGAGCTGTCCTCCGGGCTCATGGCCTTCGAGCACCAATGGCCTTAAATTTGCGCGCGCGGAATAGATTGCGGCGGTAAGGCCGGAACATCCTGAGCCGACGATGACGACGTTGCGCACGTCTGAATTTGGATTCACAAATGAGTTTTGATTCACAAGAGATTCGATGATCCTGAATATGGATGGGTGCAACCCGTCCATTGTAGCGAGAGGGCATGCAATCGAGAAGCAACCACAAAGGACACAAAGGATGCACCAAGGAACACAAAGATAAAAGTGCCAGGGGATCGAATCACTTGATTTACATTCCTTCCCAGCCTTCGCGAGACCTCTGTGCCCTTTGTGGTTGCTTTGGATTTAGGCGGCGCCACGCTACCTGGTGAGAGAATTATGGTATGGCGAAATTACAACTGGTATATGGCATGAGATTGTTGCCCGCGGACGAGGCGGTCGAGGTCGGCGAAGCCCCGGTAAAGCTGGAAAATGGAAACACCGTGCACGTCACGATGCACATATTGGAGGGGACGAAGGAGCAGATCGAGAAGCAGTTGCAAACCAGCGTGGAAGCGTTCTTCGACCTCTATCCGGAAATCTGAAGAGCGCCCGGCCAGCGGTGATGGATTTCGCAGCAAACCACGGGCCCTGATCATTGGGCGGCAGTTTCCCATGCCTCGAAGACATCGACTCCCACCATGAGTGCGGGCGCGGGTTTAAGCGTTTGTTAAGGATCAGTGCGTACGATTGAATTCAGCGGGATGCCCACAGTGGCAAATCGTGAGATCGGTTGCGTATGAGAGTGTTGATTGTGGAGGATGAGACGCGGCTGGCGGCGAACGTCAGAAAGGGACTGACGAGCCTGGCTGGATTTGCGGTGGACGCGGCGTCGGATGGAGAAGAGGGGCTTTATCTGGCGAGCGAGGGCACTTACGACGCCATTGTGCTCGACCTGATGCTGCCCAAGATGAATGGGGAATTGCTGCTGAGGCGGCTGCGGGAGCGCAAGGTGAGCACTCCGGTGCTGGTGCTGACCGCAGTAGAAGATAAGGCGACGGTGGTGCGGCTGCTGGAGATGGGCGCGGACGATTATCTGGCCAAGCCGTTCGACATGGGGGAGCTGATAGCGCGGGTGAAGGCGGTGATCCGCAGAAATTTTGGCCATGCGGTTTCGGTGCTGAGGGTGGATGACCTGGAGCTCGACATGAACCGGCGGCAGGTGAAGCGCGCCGGCGCGCCCATCGAGCTGAAGGCAATGGAATACCGGGTATTGGAATATCTGATGGCGCGCCGGGACAGCGTGATCTCGAAGTCGGATTTGCTGGAACACCTCTACGATTACAACTGGGAGAAGTTCAGCAATGTGATCGAGGTATATATCTCCGGGCTGCGGCGCAAGATCGACCGGGAGGAGATGCCGAAGCTGATACATACGGTGCGGGGACATGGGTACGTGATCCGGGAGGAGGCTGCGTGAGGCGCAGTTCGTTGCGCGTGCGCATTGTGATCCTGCTGCTGACGGCGCAGATGGCGATCGCGGGTTGCTGCATTGCGGGGACGCTCTGGTATGTACGGCGGCAAGTGCGCACGGCCTTCGAGTCTGAACTGGAAGGCAGAATGACGACCATCCTGGCGCAGGTACATCAGGCCGACGAGAAGGCGGGCGGAGTGGAATTCGATGGGCAGTCGCCCGCGACGCAGCGCTCCGGCGAGCTCTTTTATGTACAAGCAGCGAATGGCGCTGGAGTAGCGGGCGGGGCAGGCTGGATCCCCGACGCCAGAGCCTCGGGGGCCACTGCAAACAGCTTTGATTTCTGGCGCAATGGCACGCACTATCGCGGAGCGGGATGGATCGGCGTGCGTGTGCCGGACCAGGATGAGAATGATAAGGGACCGCCTCCCCAGGTAAGCGTTTTTTATGCAATGCCGACGACTGCGGGAGACCGCAGCCTGGCGCGCGCAACCGAGGCGGCGGCTCTGATTGCATTGCTGGTGCTGCTGCTGTCCGCTCTGGCCGCGCTATGGGCGGTGGCGGCGGGGCTGCGTCCGCTGGTGAAGCTGGCGAAGGATGCGGGCGGCATCGATGTGGACCGCTGGGCATTTGATGGGGAGGGAGAGGCATTGCGTACGGCGGAGCTTGCGCCGCTGGCCAGCGCTCTCAGCGGATTGGTGGGAAGGCTGAGGAGCGCGTTTGAGCGCGAACGGCAATTCGTGGGCGATGCGGCGCACGAACTGAAGACGACGGTAGCGATCCAGAAATCCACGCTGCAACTGGTGGACCGGGAGAGGCTGTCAGCGCCGGAATACCGAACCGGGATCACTCTGGCGCTCGAGGATACGGCGCGGACGGAGGCGCTGATTGCGCGCATGTTGCAGTTGGCGAGGCTGGAGAGCGGCGAGGGCGAAAACGGGCGACAAGATGCAGCCGCGTCGCGGCTGGCGGATTCGCTGCTGGGGGCGGTGACGGAGTTCCGAAGTTGGAGCGCGCTCAAGGAGAACCGCATCACGTTGTCGGGCGATTTTGACCTGATGGTCCGGGGAGAGGCGGATGAGTTGCTGCTGGTGTGGCGCAATTTGATCGAGAACGCAATCCAGCATAGTCCGCCGGGGGCATTGGTCGAGATCATGGCGCGCCCTGCCGCGTCGGCGGGAGAGGTGGAGGTATTGGTGGAGGACCACGGTGAAGGTATAGCGGCGGGAGACATTCCTCATCTGTTTGAACGTTTTTATCGCGCGGACCGGTCACGCTCGCGAGTGACGGGAGGATTTGGGCTGGGGTTGGCAATCGCACGATCTTCGGTGGCGAGAGCCGGAGGAGCGATTGAGATCAGCAGCCGCGTGGGGCGGGGCACATGCGCAAGGGTGGTGCTGAAGAGGGCGGAACCAGCCGCAAACGAGGCGAAGCAGGGCGAGGAGATGGTGGGACGAATAGAGCGGGAGTTCCGGGTGGAGAAGCTGCATCGGTCCTGAGCGACTGGATGCCAGAGCAGGCGCGGGGAATGGGTCTTGAGAATTGGGAGGAGAACGGTCGCGCTGACGCGGGAGCTCCGGTTGTGATTTGCGTTTGTGAAGTTTTCATTGTCCGGTTAAGTGCAGTTTAAGGTTGCGGCCGATAGGGTAAGAGATAGAAGGAGAAGCAAATGAAATATTTACGGGTGTCTCTGTGCCTGGGCGCGACAATGCTATTGGCTGGCAGCGCGTTCGGCCAGGAGAAACAGATCAGTGAAACGGACTTGCCCTCCGCAGTGCAGAAGACGGTGGGCGAGCAGAGCAAGGGCGCGGCGGTTAAAGGCTTCTCGAAGGAGATGGAGAATGGAAAGCCATCCTACGAGGTGCAGTTGATGGTGAATGGCCATAGCAAAGACGTCAGCATGGATGCGGATGGAAATGTTACCGAGGTAGAGGAGCAGGTGGCGCTCGATCAGCTTCCGTCGGCGGTGAAAGCGGGGCTGCAGGCGAAGGCGGGACATGGCAAGATCACCAAGGTCGAGTCGCTGACCAAGCAAGGCTCGGTTGTGGCGTATGAGGCGCAGGTGATGAAATCGGGCAAGCACTCGGAGATCCAGGTGGGGCCGGATGGCAAACCCTTGAATCACGAGGAGTAGGGGAGTGATTCTATTGGCTGAGAGAGACATAGCCAGCCATTATTCGGGACGGTGATGAACGATGATTGGAGAACAGGAGCGGTTGTTTGCCGTTTTGTCACCGTTCCTCGTCGTTCCGCGCTTCTGATCGCGGGCTCCAATTAGAGCAGGGCTTTCTCAAATACGGCGGAGACTTTGGTTTGGCGAAAGCCTTCCCGGAGATAGAATTTGTGGGCTTGCTCGCGGGCGATTTGAGAGCGCACGCGGAGCAGGGCGAGTCCCTGGTTGCGCGCCCAGTTTTCCGCCGCGAGACATAAGCGTTTGCCGATGCCGCGGCTGCGCACCTCCTGGCTGACGACGAGGCCTCCGATGAGGGCGCAGGGGGCGGATTGGAGGTGGCGGGAGATGGAGACCTCGATCCATCCCACGGGATCGGCGCCCAAACAAGCGGCAAAGAGCGCGTGGTCCGGCGAGGTAGAGAGGTCCTCGATGCGCTGTCGGATTGTATCGTGCGGAGCGGGGTAGCCGAGTTGCGCGCTAAGGTTGGCGACGGCAGCTGCGTCGGCGGGGGAGAGGGCGCGGATGGTGAGCGGGAGAGTATTGTTGGGCATGAGTTGATGGTGGCATGGAGCGAGGAGCGCTGCAAAGGGTCCATGTTCGGAATGCGCAAGGCCGTTTGCTCAGGACGATGACATCAAGAGAATGGCCAAACACAATTTGATAGCTGATTTCGAAATACTGAACGCGAAGATTATTTCCTGTGCGCGCTGCGAGCGGCTGGTGGCGCACCGCGAGGAGATGGCGCGGGTCAAACGGCGCAAGTGGCTCGAATGGGAGTACTGGGCGAAGCCGGTGGCGGGCTTCGGAGACTCGCAGGCGCGAGTGCTGCTGCTGGGGCTGGCTCCGGGGGCGCATGGATCGAACCGCACGGGGCGTCCGTTTACGGGGGACGCGTCGGGGAGTTTTCTGTTTCCGGTGCTGTATGAGACGGGATTTGCGAGCCAGCCGATTGCCACAGATGTGAACGATGGAATGCGGTTGCAGGATGCGTATGTCACGAGCGTGGTGCGTTGCGCTCCGCCTGGAAATAAACCAGCGAAAGAGGAGATCGAGAATTGCAGCGGGTTTCTGGATGAAGAGCTTGCGGCGTTGAAGCAGCTTCGGGTGGTGGTGGCGCTGGGCAAAGTAGGGTTTGAGGGATACCTTAGCCATCTGCGCAGAAGGGGAGTGATCGCGTCGCGTTCGGCTTACAAATTTGCGCACGGAGCGGAGTTTAAGTTGCCAAATGGAGTGTGGCTGGTGGCGTCGTATCATCCTTCGCAGCAGAACACGCAGACCGGGAAGCTGACGAAGGAGATGTTTACGGCGGTGTTCCGGCGGGCGCGGGAGTTGGCGCGGTAAGCGATTAGCAATAAACAATAAGCAATGAGCAGTAAGCAATAAGCAGTGACTGCTTCGCGCTCAGCCAATCCAACAGGGGACGTTCGGGGTGGAATTGGGGACGCCGGGCCACGTACCCTCTTACTCTAAATGAGATTGGGGTGTACTCTGAAGAACCATGACCATCACGAAGACCATCTGGAGACGGCTAAGGGCGGGTGCGCTGGGCCTGGTCGCATGCACGATTGCTTGCGGAGCACTTGCGGGGCAGCAGAAACCTGAGGCAGTGAAACCGGAAGCCGTGCCAACCAAATCGGAAGCCGCGCCAACCAAACCGGAAGCCGCGCCAACCGCAAAGCCGGAGAACTCCTTTGTGCTGAAGCTGCATGACAAGGAGATCGGGAATGCGAGTTGGACGCAGACGGTGGGTGCGGGGGGCGCGATACAAATCGATTCGCACGCGAAGTTCAAGCTGGCTGATGTGGCGGAGTATACGTTGGATTCGGCGGCGGCATATGATGCGCAGCTTCGGTTTACAGGTGCGTCGTCGAAGACGATGGTAAACGGCAATCCGCAGCCGGAGGTGAAGATCGTGGTGGACGCGAGCGGCAAGCGCGTGACCTTCCGGTTGAGCATGGGAGCGGATTCCGTCGATTCGAGGCGGGCCGAGTTGCGCCCGCATACGGTGATGTTGAACGATTTCGATCCCAGCGGGATTGCCACGCTGCTGCACATGTACAAGGGAGAGACTAGCCTGATGCAGTTCGAGGCGCTGTTGGTAAAGGGAGGCGGTGGCGCGGGCCTCGGTTCGGTCATGTATGTGGACGATGCCAAGGGCAAACTCAAGGGGCAGGCGGTGGCGCTCAAGCATTTTTTGTTCTCAGTGGGCGGAGTGGCGATGGATGCATGGTCGGATTCGGATTACCGGCTGATGCGGGCCGCGGCGAATGTACCCGGGGTGGAGTATGTGCGGGACGATTTCGTTTTGGAGTCGAACATTCCTGCGGGGGTGGCGGAAACCGAGGTTAAATTTCACTCCAAGGATCTGGAGCTGCCGGGGACGATCACCGCGCCTGCCACTACGCCCATCGCAGTGGTGGTGATGGTGCAGCAATCCGGCCCGCAGGACCGCGATGAGACGATGGGCGCAAACAAACCGTTTCGCGATCTGGCATGGGGGCTGGCACAGCATGGCATCGCGAGCTTCCGGTATGAGAAGCGCAGCAAGATTGCTCCCCAGAGTTTGGCACAAGCGCCCACACTCGATCTGGAAGTGAACGACGATGCGGTAGCGGCGATTGCGTTTATCCATGCCAAGCCGGAGCTGAAAGAGCTGCCTATCTTCGTGCTGGGGCATGCGCTGGGGGCGAGCATGGCGCCGTTCATCGTGGAGAAGGCGAAGGCGGCGGGGTCTCCGGTGGCGGGAGAGATATTGATGGCTGGGGTGGCGCGTCCCGCGGATGAGGTGCTGCTGGAGCAGATCAAGACCAATACACCGGTCAAGCAGCGGGCGGTTGCGCTGCAAGAGCAAAAGCGCGCCTTCGCGAATATCCGCGACCCGAAGACCGGCAATGGGGAGTCGGCGCTGGGCATTCCGGTTGGCTACTGGCGGGACTGGTTGGCGCACGATACGCCCGCCGAGATAAAAAAGGTGAACGTGCCCACGCTGGTGCTGCAAGGGGGGAAGGATTTTCAAACCAGCGTCAAGGACTACGACATATTGAAGGCGACGGGAGATCCCGCGCATACGACTGCCCGGCTCTTTCCCGGCTTGAACCATCTCTTCATGCCTTCCACCAAAACCGGCATCGCGGATTATGTGGCGCCATCCCACGTAAGCAATGAGGTGGTGGTGACGATTGCAGACTGGATTGCGGCCAATGCACCAAAGGCCAAAGCAGCGGCTGCACCGCAAGAGAACAGCCCCCCCGCACCGGCTCCTAAGCTGTTATTCTGATCGCATAATGACTTACCGCTTCCGCGCTCCCGCTCAGTGTTGCAGCTTTGCGCGGACGTGCGTCGGAACGTAAGCATTTCAGCAAAGTTTCGACTCCACAGCCGCTCATCTTTTTAGATTGGCGGCTTTACTATTTCAGAAAGGAACGAAGAGGATGAAGATCGCAAACGACATTACGGAACTGATTGGCAACACGCCGTTGGTGCGGCTGAACAAGGTCACAGACGGAGTGCAGGCCACCATCGTAGCCAAACTGGAAGGGTTCAATCCGTGCGCCAGCGTGAAGGACCGCATCGGCGTGAGCATGATTGAGGCCGCCGAAGCCGCAGGCAAGATCACGCCGGGCAAGACCGTGCTGATTGAACCGACCAGCGGCAACACCGGCATCGGGCTGGCATTCGCCGCGGCGGTGAAGGGCTATCGCCTGATTTTGACCATGCCGGATTCGATGTCCATCGAACGCCGCATTGTGCTGCTGGCCTTCGGAGCTGAGATCATCCTCACGCCGGGCGCGAACGGGGTGAAGGGCGCGATGGTGAAGGCGCAGGAGCTGCTCAAGTCAACGCCGGACGGGGCCATTTTGCAGCAGTTCTCCAATCCCGCCAACCCGGCGATCCACTGGAAGACCACCGGCCCGGAGATCTGGAATGATACGGAAGGCAAGATCGATATTCTGGTCTCCGGGGTGGGCACCGGAGGGACGCTCACCGGCGTATGTGATTACATTAAGCCGAAGAAGCCGGAGTTGCATGTGGTTGCGGTGGAACCGGTGGAGAGCGCGGTGCTCTCGGGCGGGAAGCCCGGATCGCATAAGTTGCAGGGGCTTGGGGCGGGATTCATCCCCGACATTCTCAAGACCGCATACATCAATGAGGTGCAGCAGGCGACGCTCGAGGAGTCAATTGAGATGTCGCTGCGGCTGGCTAAAGAAGAGGGACTGCTGGTGGGGATCTCGTCGGGCGCGGCGGTGGCTGCGGCGGTGAAGGTGGGGAAGCGTCCGGAAAACGCGGGAAAGCTGATCGTGGTCGTTATTCCGAGTTATGGCGAGCGCTATCTTTCGACGCTGCTCTTTCAAAAGCTGCGCGAGCAAGCGGCGGCACTGCCTACCGCAGCGGTGGAAATGCCAGGGTGAGTCGCAATGGATGATGTTTCTGGTTTCAATTTCGCGCAAGACGGGCTACTCTGGTTCTGCAACGGAGGTGGATGTGGATAAGCTGACGATTTTCATCGCGCTGGTGGCCGTGGCGATCCTGCTGCAGGCGGGATTTCTTTTTGGGATGCTGATGGCGCTGCGCCGACTGCAGAGGGTGGCGGAGGAGTTCCGGGGACGGGCGCTGCCGCTGGTAGAGCAGGGGCGGGAGCTGATGGTGGATATCGCTCCGAAGCTGCGGCAGATCGGCGGCAATGCGATGGATGTCTCTGAACTAGTGAAGCTGCAGGCGCATGATGTGGCGAAGACGCTTACGGCATTCAATCACAAGGCGAGGGTGCAGATCGATCGGGCTGATGGCATGATCAACAACACCGTGAGTAAGGCGGAGCGGACGGCGGATTCGGTGCAGCAGGCAGTGATGTCCCCGGTGCGCAAGGTGAATGGGGTGATTGCGGCGGTGGTGGCGGCGGTGGATTCTTATCGCGGGGTGGAGCGGTCATCGCGTCGGAGCTATGGGAGCGAGGAGAGGTTTATATAGCAGTTGTTAGTTGTTAGCTGCCAGTAGTTAGTTGCAAGAGCGTATTTCGTTTGGGTTTCTGGTAGATGCGCGGCTATGCAGTATCCTTGCGGCACTTTTACTAACAACTAACAACTGACAACTAATTCACTCCAGTTGCCGACCTCTGGTTTCTGGAACCATCAACGCGCTCAGGGCGGAGAGGGCGAAACCGGCGGAGCAGAGATGGAAGGCGGCTCCGAGGCCGCGGGTCTCGCCAATTTTGCCGATCACAAAGGGAGAGATGGAGCTGAGGGCGCGCGCGCCGTTGTAGGTGAAGCCGAGGGCGCGGGCGCGGATGCGGGTGGGAAATAGTTCGCTGGCGATGATGCTGCTGCCGGAGAAAAACCCGGTGCCGAAGAACGCGAGCACGGTGCCGAGAAACATGATCATCCAGGGATTACGGGCTGCGGCATAGAGGGGCACGAGCGCGGCGGCGACTCCGGTGTAGAGGATGAAGGAGGGTTTGCGTCCGATGCGGTCGGCGACCCATCCGTAGCTTAAGTACCCGGGGAACATGCCGCAGAGGTTGAGCACAATGAGCAGGATGGTGGTGGTGCTGAGCGGCAGCCAATTTGCGTGTAGGAGCGGAAGATCGAGGCCGCGGCCGCCTTGGGAGACAGGAAGCGAGAGATAGGCGGGGACCCAGGTGAATACGCCCCACCAGGCGAAGAGGCCGAAGAAATTCATGGCGAGCAGAGTGAATAAGTCACGAAGTCGCGCAGTCGCGGAGTCGGATTTCGTGACTGGGTGACTGCGTGACTGCTCCTTCCACATCTCGGATTCGGGAACGTCCTTTCTGATCCAGAGGGTGATCAAGGCGGGCGCGACTCCGATGAAAAATACATAGCGCCAATTGTGGGTGTAGCGCAGGACGAGGCCGGCGATGAGGGCGGCGGCGGCGTATCCCAATGCCCATGAGCTTTGCACCATTGAGAGGGCCCTGGCGCGCAAATGAGTGGGCCAGGTTTCAGCGACCAGGGTTGCGCCGGTGTTCCATTCGCCGCCCATGCCGAGGCCGAGGATGAAGCGGACAATGGCGAGCACCATGATCGATTGCGCGAGGCCGGAGGCGAAGGAGCAGATGGAGTAGGTGAGGATAGAGAGCATCAGGGAACGGGTGCGTCCGATGCGATCGGCGATGAAGCCGAAGAGGATGCCGCCGATGCCGGAGGCGAGCAGGGTGAGGGTATTGAGGAAGCCGGCGGTGGCTTTGGAGATTCCGAGATCGCGCATGACGCTGGCGATCACGATGGCATAGAGCATCACATCGAAGGCATCGAGCGCCCATCCCAGAGAGGCGGCGAGCAGGGTCTTGCGCTGTGCCGCGGTGACCGCGGAATGGCTTCGTGAAGCTGTGTTCATGACTGGCATAGCGATGGAACTTTACAATTCATGGCTCATCTCATAGAGAGGGGCCAGGTTGGAATTCTATTGCGCCCAGTCGAAAGCAACAGACCGGGATCAGAAGCACAGACAGGAATGTCTGTGCCACATGCCAGTTACACCGCATTGGAAATTAGCTCGGCGATGCACTATATTGACAAGTTGCGGTTCGCGTCCTGGCGGGCCTTGTGCAATTCGCATTACATCATTTTTATGAGGATTTGAGGGAACTATGTCAACCACTCCCACTGCTACTCCCCCCGCCGCGGGCAAGGGCCTCGAAGGAATCGTTGCCGCCAACTCCGGCATTTGCTGGATTGATGGCGACCACGGCGTACTTGCATATCGCGGCATAGATATTCACGAACTGGCGCAGAAATCGACCTTTGAAGAGACGGCTTATCTGCTGATCAACGGCAAGCTGCCGACCCGGCAAGAGCTGGCGCAATACAAGAAAGACCTTGGTGAAGCGCGTTACCTGCATCCGGACGTGACCGAGTACATGAAACGGACTCCCAAGGACACCAAGCCGATGGAGGTACTGCGCACGGCGGTATCGATGATATCGAGCTATGATCCGGACGAGGACAACAACAGCCATGAGGCGAACCTGCGCAAGTCCACGCGCATCATCTCGCGGATCGCGATGATCGTGGCGATCTGGGACCGTGTGCGCAAGGGCAAAGCC
>JBDTLH010000116.1:0-3043 GCA_039934875.1 Acidobacteriaceae bacterium
CCACCGGTACCTTACCTGCACCGCAAGCATCCTCGGATCGGCGAAGTGCGATCCCCCAAAGGTATTGCTGGTGTCGAGCTGATACCGCTTGTCCGCCAGGTTCGTACCCGTAAATCGCACCGACCAGTTCTCGCCGAAGGACTTGCCGATAGAGAGATCATAGGTCGTATGCTCCGGCAGGTGTTGCGGCCCGTCTTCATGCAAGAACCCGGAGCCATAAGTCAAGTCGAATGCGGCAAAGGCGCGCCAGGGCAGGCTGCCGTCCACCCCCGCCGCCAGTGTATTGCGCTGATCGTGATCGAGATAGAACCCGCTCGCATTGGCCGCAGCGCCACTCAGCAGCCCTCCGGTAATGCCGCCAAAGCCTTGCGCCTGCTGATTAGAGAATGCCAGATGCGCATGATAACGCTTTCTCATCAGCGGAGAGCGGAGCGTTGCTTCATAGCCTCGAATGCGCGCGCTGGAGATGGTGAGGGGAAGGAAAATATTCGAGTTGCCGATCACGTCGTGGTCGAAGAAATTATGCGCTCCCGTCCGGAAGTAGGCGAAGTCCGCAGTCCAGTTGCGCAGTGGAACGGTAAGCCCGAGCTCATGCTGCTCATCGCGCTCGCCGCGCAAGGGCAGAAACTCAGCGCCCTGCGCCGCCGTGAACTCCAGCAGCGGCCCCGATACGGTATCGAGCGGAGGCGCTTGATAGAAGCGTGAATACGACCCGCGCAGCACCCAATTCAATTTGGGTATCCGCACCGCCGCTCCCACCCGCGGATCGGCGGCGTTCTCGCTCAGCAGTCCACTAAAATGCGTCAGCCGCACTCCGCCGTTCAACGTCAGCCAGGTAGTCAATTTGAACTGCTCCTCTAAGAATGCGGACTCCAGAGCGCCTCGGGGAGCTACCCGTTGCCGGAAGCCGCTGCCCGAACCATCGTTGGCTACCACGGAAAAGAAAGTATTGTCCTGCTGCGCAAAGCTATACGTCCCCACACGAAAATTGCCGCGCCCTTGAATCGCGGAGAGTGAGAGCTGCCCGCCCTCATAATGCGAGCCGCGATTATCGATCGCGCTCGGCACGTCCAGCGCCCCGCCCTCATACGCCGCGCGGTTGAAGTGATAGAAGGGCGAAGTCGTAAGCGTTACTTGCGGCGAGAAATTGTGCACCCAGGTGAAGGTCGCAAAGCCATCCTGCTCCCGCTCCCGGTCGCGGACCCCGGCATCCTGCATCTCCTGATCGTTGGGCACCTGATAGTAGTCCGCACGGAAGCCGCCGTTAAAGCGCAGTTGATCATTGGCGCTAAAGTTATAGATCAGCGAAGTGAAGCCGCCGCCCCCCGCCGCCTGGTTGTGCAGGTTCACTTCGGTCGGAGGCTCCAGCCCATAATCCGAACGGTTGCCGCTGAGGCTGGCGTAGTAGGCGAACTTTTCGCTGTGGTCCCCGAAGCTAAGCTGGTCATCGGTCGCATGGAAGTTGCCGTAGCTGGCCACCAATTCAGCCTGCTTATCGCGCTCGAAGCCGGTGCGCGGGGCAACATTGAAGACGCCGTAGGTGCGGTCGCCGTAGTCCGCGGAATAACTGCCGCTCTCCGCCTCCAGATAATCCACGTCCTTGGGATTGAACTGCGGCCCCACATTGGAGGCGATGTTGGTGTTGGGCAGCGGCACGCCATCGATCGCCCACGTCACCTGATGGCCGCCGCGCACATGGAGCTGGTCATGCACCATATAAGCGCCGGGCACGAAGTCGGTAATAATGCGGAAGCTGTTGCTGCTGTCCACCCCGGCGTAGCGGGCGATCTGCTCGCGCGAGATCAGCGTGGTCCGCGCCGCCGATTCCGTACCCACATCCTGCGCTGTCGCCGACACGTCCACACTGGTACTCGCCGCCGCAATCGAAAGCTGATAATGCAATACCGGCGCGCTGCCTGACGTCACTTCGAGCAACTGCGTCTGGGGCGCAAATCCCGGTGCATCCACTCGCACCTGATACGTGCCTAGCGGCACCGAACGGAATTCGAAGCCGCCATCGTTATTGCTCACAACCGCCATTTTGTAATCCGAGCTGGTTGATCTTAGCGTGGCTTGGGCATGCGCGACCGGTCGATGTTGTGGATCGTGCACCACCCCGCGCACAGTGCCGAAGACCGCCGCAAATAATAAAGATGGAAGTAGCAGCAGGAAGCACGGCAGACAAAACTCACAGCAACTGGAAACCATAAGCCCTCCTGAGCAAGCCGAAACGCCGCGACAACGCGCGGTACAAAAGCAGACCATAAATTTGTGGAGGAGAATCTTAAACGCAATGGCTGGAAGCTGGTACCGGCAGCTAGTAGCTACGAGCCAGCAGCCAGTCGCGCGGGAGGTCCGCGCGAAGTGCGTTCCATCACCGCAGTCTTAAACTTCCGCACCCTCTCGCGTACCGCGGCTGCGGCGCTCATCAGGGCAACGGATTCCTGTAGTGGTACAGCTACCGCGAACGTACTCACCCGCAGCTTACTCGGCGAGTGGTTGTAAGGACACGTATTCAACGCCCGGACGGAATCGCCATCGCCTTCCATCCGCATACCATCCATCGTCCCAGCGCAGTGGTGCACGCCATTGCGCAGACAACACTCCGGCTTCACAGGCGCACGCATCGCGAACAGGCTGGGCAGCAACAGCAGCCAGCACAGCGTCAGCGAGATGGAACGGCGCACTGCCATAATGGAATTCAATCAAATGAGTCGCAAACTTACCTGAGGATACAAACGGCAGCCGTATTATTTTTGCTTCGCTGGAACCCCGTTGATGCTGTTGGGCTTCGCCTTCTCAAAGGTCTGGTCGGTCGTGCTCTCTACCGCCGTCACCGCGCCAGCTTGTGCATTCGGCTTTCCCGGATTTGGCAACGTCCCCGTGTTTACCTCCGAGACCGCGGGGCCAATCGCGCCCGACTGGTGCTGCGATTGCCGCTCCGTCACCTGGTGCGTGATGTCATGCCCCTCTTGCCCCGCCTGATACTCCGGCACCTTGTTGTTGGAGAGCTTCATCTCCGTGCAACCGGCGAATCCCATGA
>JBDTLH010000117.1:0-7836 GCA_039934875.1 Acidobacteriaceae bacterium
CGCGGAGCTTGCGAGCTGCGTTCCGCACGATACGATCGCGCGTTTGTTTCTTGTGTTCCGGTTCGTAACGCATACCAGTTATCTCTCAGATTAGAGGCATAATCCAAGGATTCAAAATACGATCCAATCTTCAGTTGACGCATACAGGGCAAATCACTCATCGAGAATACCTGGATGCTTAATGCCAGATTAGTAATGAATAACGCTCTTGTGTTGACTCGAGAATGGAAGCGCTCTCGTCGTATGCCTCGAAAGCCGCGCTATTGGCAACTTCAAATTAGTTTCCGAGAAAGAGACAGCGAGTCTTGTGACCAGAGCCTGAATTCAGCGATGCCAGCACCCTAACAGAAGTGTCATTCTCAAGAAACAGCGCCTAAGTTGCCGGGTGCCGGGTGCCGGGTGCCCCATCTGTTCCCGCGTTCTTTGCGGGAACAGGTGGGAGCCCTTTACCAAATCCGCCTTACCCCAAACCAATCCAGATTCGCATCCTTGCTGATTACCGGCATGTCCGCCGCCAACGCCTGGGCGGCAATCATGCGATCGAAAGGATCGCGATGTTCCCTGCTGAGTCGGCCGGCGCGCAGCGCGCTCTCTACATCCATCGCCAGCAACGTATAGCCCGCATCTTCCATGACATCCAGAAACTCTCTTTCGAGCGCCTCTGCTCCAGGCAGCTTACCCAAGCGCACCTTGGTAGCAATCTCCCAGGCCGAAGCCGCGGAGACAATAACTTCATTCCGCTCTTCCGCGATGATCGCCGCTGCTTCGCGACTGAGGGACGCAGGGGCAAGCGTCGCCCACAGGAGAGTATGTGTGTCGAGCAAAACCCTCACTCGCCCTCTCCACTCCACAATTTCAACTCTTCCTCAGGAAGCGGTTCAAAGAATGCATCCGTCAACTCGAAGCCCGGAGTAGCCAAAGCCCCCAACCGCTTTTTCGCAACCGGATGGATTGCTTCCAGGCGGGCCACTGGAGTCTTATCGCGTCCGGAAGTGATAACCACCGTCTCGCCCTTTTGCGCCTTCTTCACCAACTCCGATAATTTCGTCTTCGCTTCAAAAATTGTGGCGGATATCATGACCACCAACTCCTAACCTGCTAACCTATGTTAGCTAACATAGCACCAATTCTTCAAGTCCCCCACCATAGCTAAAAGCTATAACCGGACGCCCAGTAATCATGCAACCAACCGGTTGCATGAAGGCCGCTATTTTTCCATCAGAAATCATGCATTTTCGATCAAAAACGAGCTGCTTTTTGCCCGTTTTTTAACGCGAATTCCAGCTCCGAATCACCCTCGTCTGGTGCTCATAGCCCAGGCTCGATAGCGTCGCCGTCTCCAGCGCAAACAGCCGTCCATCATCCGCAGGCAGCCCCAGCCAGCACGCCGTTAGTATCCGCAGGATGTGTCCGTGGGCCACCAGCAGCACCTCTCCCTCCGCCGCTAGCGCCTTTGTTATCACTGCTTTAGCCCGCTCACCCACCTCCTCCACCGTCTCCCCGTGGACCACTCCGTCCTTCCACAAAGACCACCCCGGACGCATCTTCTGCACATCCGGCGTGCTCAACCCCTCATAATCTCCATAATCCCACTCCCGCAGATTGTCATCCACCACCGGATTCTGAATCCCCGCCAGCCTGCAGGTCTCCCGCGCCCGCCCCATCGGACTCGTCAAGACCAGCGCGAAGTGCTTGCCCTGCAATAACTTACCGACCTCAACCGCCTGCTCCCGCCCGTGCTCGGTCAGCGGCACATCGGTCGTACCCGTATGCTGCCCGGACAAGCTCCACGCCGTCTCTCCATGCCGCACCAGCCACAGCATTACCGCCATTTCATGCTCCTTCATCACCGCCAGCCATTAAAACATAAATGGCGCGGCCCCCTGGATTCGGGAAGTCCGCGCCGTGTAAGTTGCTGATTACGAGTTACTTAGTTGCTGGCATAGCGCTGCATGGATTCGCCTTCCAGCAGAAATGCCCCGGGGCGGGACGACCTTCCCTTGCCCTTGGACTTCACCTGCTGCACCTGCTGGAACCTCAGCTTCGTGGTATCCACCGGACGGCTGCGCTCCTCGCGCACCAGGTCTTTTGGCGCGTTCATGCGCTCCATCTTGGATTGCAGAACTCGCTCAAATTTCGCTAAGTCCCTTCTTTCCACTGGAGTACAGAAGGTCACCGCCACCCCGGTGTTGCCCGCGCGCCCGGTGCGTCCCACCCGGTGAATGAAGTCCTCGGGGATATTCGGCAGGTCATAATTGACGACCAGCGTGATATCGTCCACGTGAATGCCCCGCGAGGCGACATCGGTCGCAACCAAAATCTGCGCCTTACCCCTTTGGAATGAGTCGAGTGCGCGGTTGCGCTGCGACTGCGAACGGTCCCCATGAATGACTGCAACGTTGAAACCCAAACGGTCGAGTTTCTCGCCCACCCGCTCAGTCGAGCGCTTAGTGGCCACAAAGATCAGGCAACGCCCGGATTCTGCCCCTAAAACCTTCTCGAGCAGGCCCATCTTCTGGTTCTGGTCCACGTCATAGACCTGCAATTTCACAGTATCTATCACGCGCTGGGTGTGTCCGAAGCTCAAGCGCACCGGCTGGCGCAGTATCTCTTCGACCACCGACGCCACCGAGGGATCGGCGGTCGCGGAGAAGCACATCGATTGTCTCGTTTTCGGTAACTGTCTGACAATACGGCGGATAGCGGGGACGAACCCCATATCCAGCATACGGTCAGCCTCATCGAGCACCAGCAGTTCGATCTTATCGAGCTTGAACATGCGGCGCTCCAGCAAGTCTTCAAAGCGGCCCGGGGTGGCGACGATAATACGTGCGCCAGCCTTCAGCTGCCGGATCTGCTGCCGTTCGTTCTCTCCGCCGATAATCAGCGCTGCCGGGCCCAATTTACGGGGCGCCAGCTCGTCATAGACTTTGGCGACCTGCATCGCGAGTTCGCGGGTCGGCACCAGCACCAGCACGGTCGGCCGTCCGTGGGTGGTCTTCTTTTCGAGCTGCAATAGCAGTCTCTCAATCGCCGGAATCAGGAAGGCAAGGGTTTTGCCGGTTCCCGTCTGTGCCGTGGCGAATAGGTCTTTGCCCGCCATTCCCGGAGGAATTGCGGCGTTTTGTACCTCGGTCGGAGTTTCAAAGCCCAACCGGGCGATTTGGGTTTTCAGTTCTTTCGAAAGCGGAAGTTCCGCAAATGGTGTCAACAAAGGGATATGCCTATTTCTGATCTCGCTTGATGGAGACCCTGTGGGATTGGCAACCCGTGACACGGAAAACTTCGTAGCTTGTTCTTTTCCGGCTACTCCAATACCCGCCAACTCATTGCTGATGCTGGACTTTGGTTTGGAGCCTCCGACACGCACTTGGCGGGTGGAGTGGTACGGCGATCTCTTGCTCAATCGGATTATTGTTCGTTTCTGCGTGAGACACACCGGGCAAGTCGTTTGAAAAAGTGCCCGAGGAGGGATTCCAGATTAGATCTGAACCAGTAGAACCCCCGTCACATGAGATGCAAACGGGATCTTACGCACTTTCAGGATAACACATCCAGCTACTCGCGCCAGTATTGAGGTGGGTACGGGGGTTGTTGCAGCGATGATTAACGGACTCGTGGACAGCTACCCACAAGGTCCTTCGCGCCTTGAATCCAGCCACCCCGACCATTATTTTCGATTAACGGGTCACCCGACTTATATCAGCGATTGCCGAGGCCCGCGGCTGCGGTGTAATCGCACTCCCGGGCACACACCCTGTGATGACTCTCGCCTGGGCGATGAGGCGATTGGCCCGGTCGGCACGAATGTCCCTTCCACTTGCGGACGAGAGTTGCTTGACATAGTTGTTGATCGCGCTCACCCCCCCTTTGCTCTGATCGTGTCCAAAATCCTCCGCGGCGTCTTTGAGCCGGAAGAGCAGATCGTGACGAAGTTCCCGATTCATCTCCATCCCCTGGGTCGAGATGATCAACGCGTTTACCAGATGCACTGGTTGAATGGTCACGGAGGTGGTGAAATCGCCAATCACCTCCGGAGCATCGTCCACCCAGGCCTTTGCGTATAACTGATGGACGCCGCAGGTCTGGGGATGGAAAAACGCACGGTGCGTGTAAGTGACGTCTGCATCCATGTGCGTGATCTTCTGCACATCAAACAGCTTTCCGCCCTTTCTGGGATCGCCATCGAAATACGTCAAGTTGACCGATTTCAGCTTTCCCTTCTCCGCCCGCAGATGAGTAATCACCTTCACTGGCTGGTCGAGCAGGAGCCTCTTATGGGTCGATATGCTGACGCTCTCGAGCACGCCCCGCGCAGGCGCCTCAACTCCGGGATTCGCAGCAAAGATAAAGAACGGAGAATTGACTCCGTACATCCCCTCATTATTGCTGTAGCTTTCAACCGGTACCTGACCGATCTGCTGAAAGCTCATTCCCTCCGGATTGGCTGTGAGTCCATGCCCCGGCATCTCCGGTATGAGATTTCCATTCCCGTCCTCCATCCAGGTCACCACCCAATACACCAGGTAGGTATTGGAATAGGGGGTAGTGTCGAAATTCACGGGCGAAGTCAACGCCCAGTTGGCAAGCGCCCCCATGCCGGTCGTGGAATCAAAACCCGGAATAGAAGCAAGTTGCGTTTCTCCGATAGGGAAGCTATTGCCGCATAGCGTGAAGGCGGCGCAGGTGACGCCGTTCAGCCCCACACAACTGTTCTCTGTGTTGACTCCAGAGTGGCACAAGAATTGCCCATAGAAGCGCGCATGGATCGATGCCGCCGGATGCGCCAGCGAAGGGCTGTTGGTATCCATCAGGCTGTAGTTGTAGATGCGCGCGGTGAGCGACAGTTGGTCGCCGGATGTCGCCTCCGTAAGGTTCGGAGCATTCGCCTCCTCCCCCGCCTTGCTGATGAAGAACCCTTTCATCCAATAGAACGCATTATCCAGCGGATCGCCCGCGGGATTCGACGGATTAAAGGTCGCCTGCTGCTGCGATTTGCTCCACGCCCAGCGCGCGGGATGGTTTACGGCAACGTCGGGCAGGGTGTAAGCCTGGGGGAAGAAGTCGGCGACGCCATTGCCTCCATTGGGCACCAGGTCGGCGAGGAAGCCTACAAAGAGCGGTCCGGTGTTCTGCAGGTTTGCCGGATTGCCGTGCGGGTCCGCCACCGTAATGAGTTGATAGGCGGGATTGATCGGATTCTGCTGGCCGAAGATATAGCTGGCGAAGTTATATAAACAGCAAGTAACCACCTCGCTATCGAAGGCCGGCTTGGTGACTGCAACTCCGGTGGAGGCGCTGACCGATGCGGTGTTCTCATTCAAGGTGCTCAGGGAGCTGCTTTTCGATATATCAACCGATTGGCTGAGCTGCCCGCTAACGATGCCGCTAATCCCCGCCTTGGCGGAAACACTGATGGAAGTGTCGTCGGAGAAGGTATTGCTCGAGCCGCTGGTATTGTTCTGCGACGTACCGCCCGTCCAACTCGTCGAGTATGTGGTCTGCGAGCTGTCCGTGCCCTGCACCGGGGCCGGGTTCTCCGAGAGCGGCGTTGCGGTATTCACGAACTGCTGCTGTAGTTGGCTTAAGCTCCAGGGGTAGGAGAGCACATTCCCCGGCTCATGCAGCGGCTGATACCACTCGAGTGTGGTCCCATCCAGATCATAATGCGTCACCTGGTCGGGTACCGAGAACTCCACATGAGTGGGCTGCATCTGGCCCGGTGTGCAGTTCGGAATGTTGCTCGGACACGCCTCCTTGCCCAGCACCGGGTAGTAGTAAATGTTCAGGTCCTTTTCGGTATAGAAAACATGGTCGGCGAAGCCAGTCGTGGCCGTCACGCTTTGGCTCGTCCCCTGGAAATGATTATAGGTATTGGCCACATTAGTATCATGAGCGTATTGGGCGGAGTTCTTGACATCCACACTGCCGCTTCCCACCAAGGCATTGCCGAAGCTGACTTTTGCGTTGGTGGTCTCTTTCACCGAGACGCCCCAACTGGTGGTGCTCTTGCGGGACGCTTGCGTATCCGAGTTGGAACTGAAGTTAAATCCAGTAGCGAACCCAGTCGATGGCGCAGGCACGCTGGGCAATACCGTGAGATTCAGAACGCACGGCGTGGTAGTGGTATCGCATCCCGGATGCCGGCTCATATTGGTGAACGGTGCGGTGGGCGTTACCCAATCGATGTGCATGGGCGGCAAGCCGAGCACGATGTCCGGCTGTAGTTGTATGGGAATCGTTACGATCTCAGGAGGGCCAAGCCGCAGAGAACGTCCCTGAAGATCGCCGATGGCTGCGTCCGTCGCCAGCAATTGGTTGCCGTTGGAGGGAAGATTGACTTGACTGTCGAAGGTCCCCGGGGCCAGCCAATCGGTGGTCCCGACGATGGGATTCGGCGCATTGATATCGAAGATCGTCACCGCGTAAGTGTTATTGCTGGCATCCTCCGCGTAGGCCTCGAGTTGCACTGCCCGATTGTGGCTTTTGTCGCCGTTCAGGTGGTCGAAATTCCCCACCTTCAAATTAATCAACCGCGGAACCGTGAAATAAATTAGATCGTTTCCTAAAAAAGTCTCCGACTGCCACACGAAAGTGAAATCGCTTTGAAAGCTGCCGATCTCGACGCGAGGGTTGCCTGCGTTCTGGCCGACCACCAATTGCTGGTTCACTTGCTGTAGCGGCACCAGAATCGAAGCCGCCACCGCCACTACATTGAACGGGGTGGTAAGCGCCGGGAACGGGAAGCTCTTCACGATCGAAGGGGTAAAGCTGGTGCCATTGGCATTGGGCGTGATCTGGATGGAATAGATCGTGTTCGCTCCGTTGACCTGCCCGATGGCGACCAGCTCGGCGTTGGTTGTATTGCGGAAATGTCCAGCGGCAAGCGCCGTTGATCCTCCACCCAACGCTTGCGGCAGTGAAAGCGTCGCGCTCTGCGAGATGGTGAGCGTTGTGGGATCGACGGAATAAAATACGATGGTCTGGTTGTCATTCAGCAGCAGCGCGATCTCGTCCCTTCCGTCGCCATTAAAGTCTCCGGCCACGATAGTGCCCGCGGTCGGCACCGGCTGTGTGCTGCCATAGAACTCCGGGCCCTGGGTCAAGGGCACTTGCTCGGTCTTGAGGTTCACCGGCGTGAGCAGCCGCATCGCCCATTCTGCCTTCTGGTTCGGGATCACAGAGTTGTAGAACACCAGCGGAGTGGCAAGCTGGCTTCCCAGAAAGTTGCCCATCACTACTTGGGTATAAACCTGGCCATAGGGTTGGAAGCTGCTGGTCAGATTGAAAGCGCCGGAAAAACTTGTGAGCGGATCCATCATCGACCAGGTCCAAACCGGTCCCTGGGTGGGAGCCAGCACGCCAATATCGTCGCCGGTGATTTCAAATATCCTTCCCGTAGCTAAAGAGCTTGAATTATTGGTCGGGGTCCACTGCCCATTGGGATTGACCGATACCACCGTGGAGCTTTGCGGATTGCCTAACTGCGAATTCGTAGTATCTAGTGCCTGTAAGGAGGTCACCAAATTACCGTTTTGATCTTGCTGTAATTCGAGCGCGACCACATCGTCCACCTGCAGCAGGTATTTCATGCCGCCCGTTACGTCGGTTGTGTTCTGCAGGGATGGCGCGGAGAGATCTCGAGCGGCAATTTGTGCGCAGAGGCGGGGAGACAGCAGCGCTCCGCCCAACGCAACCATCGCCATTACACTTGCAAGTTGTCTTTGTCGTTGTCTTTGTCTGGGGCTGAAGCGTTCTGGCTGCGAGCTGAGATGCTTAACAGTTTTAGCGCACAAGGCGAACACACTAACCAGGGACTCGCGGACGATGCAGAAG
>JBDTLH010000118.1:0-8069 GCA_039934875.1 Acidobacteriaceae bacterium
CAGACGCCAGCTTCCAGTTTGTACTGGCCGCTGGTAGCTGGCAGCTAAGGGGAAGTCACCAAACGCCAGCTTCCAGTTAGTGCTCTGACTTTACTGGTAGCTGGTAGCCGGTGACTGGGTCATGGAGAATTTTTACAGCCGAAACCGCAATCCCATTGTGCTGGTGGCGTTGGTGTTTGCCCAGGTGATTGCGCTGGCGACGCAGGTGAAGCGCGCCGATCCCGCCAAGCCGAGCGGGGACAAGGCGCGGTTGCTGCGGGTGTGGGTGATCGAGGCGCTGGCTCCTCCGGAGCGGCTGTTTGTGCGGGTGGGCGGCGGAGCGCGCAACCTGTGGCACGCGTATGTGGCGCTGCATAACACCAATCAGGAAAATACCGAGTTGCAGCAGGAGGTGAATGGGCTGCGGGCGGAGCGTGTCCGTCTGTCACAAGAGGCGCAGCGCACGCAGGAGCTGGAGCGGCTCTTCGGCTTCAAGGAGCAATATGCGTCAAAGACAGTCGCGGCGCAGGTCATCGGATCGAGCGGCACTGATTTGTCGCACGTGTTGTATATCGATAAAGGCGAGCGCAATGGGTTGAAGCCGGAGATGGCGGTGGTGACGCCGGACGGAATTGTGGGCAAGGTGCGCGAGGTGTATCCCACTTCGGCGCAGGTGCTGCTGTTGAACGATCAGCAGAGCGGAGTGGGGGTGTTGCTGGAGAAGAGCCGCCGGCAGGGCGTCATGAAGGGATCGGCATCGGGCATTCTTGAGGTGCATTACGTGATGTCGGATGAGAAGGTGGAGGCGGGAGAGAAGGTATATACCAGCGGCGGGGACCGGATCTTTCCGAAGGGGCTGGAGGTGGGGGAGGTGATCGGTTCCGTGCCTGATAAGGAGCGCGATGGCTTTCAGGTGATCCGGGTGCGTCCCAATGCCAACTTGTTCCGTCTGGAGGAGGTGCTGGTGGTGACCAAGATGGAGGAGCGGGTGCCGGAGAGCAGCGCGGCTGATGCGCAGCAGCCGACGAATGCGGAGATGCTGGCGGCGCGGCTGCCGGGGATCGATCCGAAGGCGGTGGAGACGGTGCCAAAGGTGGATGCGAACGGCAAGGCGATCACGCCACCTCCGATCAGACCGGCTAAGGCGCTCCTGCCGGATCGTTTTAGTCCGCCGGAGGAGCGGGTGTTGCGGCGGGGTGCATCCGGCAGGATGCCGGACGCTACCACGGGCAAGATGCCGGTGCCACCGGCGAAGGCGCCACAGGTGAAGGTCAGCGAATCGAGGGCGCAGGGGCCGCAGTAAAGATTGCATTATGGATTCGAGCGTCAGCTACAGCACGCGCAAAGAGATCGAGGTGCACAGCTTCAGCGGTGCGGTGACGCTGTTGGTGCCGCTGGCGGCGATTTTGTTGCAGGCGTTCGTGTCGCTGCGGATTCCGATGTTCCGGGTGTTCGATCTGCCATTGCTGGTGACGATCTTTTTCGCGGTGGCGCGGCGCAATCCGATCGCGGGATCAGTGACTGGGGCGCTGATAGGCACGGGGCAGGATGCCGCGTCGGGGCTGCCGGTGGGCATCAACGGGATCGCCAACACGGTGGTGGGATATTTCGCTTCTTCGATCAGCGTGAAGATTGATGTGGAGAACCCCGGCTCAAGGCTGATCATGATTTTCGGATTCAAGCTGCTGCACGATGTGATTGGATATCTGGTGCAATCGCGCATTTTAGGTAACGATCTGCTGTACAGAACGCGCTATGAGCTGGGCAGCGCACTCGCCAATGCTGTGCTCGGGGTAGCGCTGTTTGGTCTGCTGGACCGGTTGAAGCAGCGGAGATAGAGATGGCAAGCGACAACGAAAACGGCAACAACGGTGTGCAGCGGGAAGAGAAGGTGGCGAGCTCGAAACTCGCTTTCTTCCAGTATTTCGTGCTGGCGCTGATGCTGGCGCTGTCGTTCCGGCTGTGGAGGCTGCAGATAGTGGGCAGCGAAAAGTACGCACAGTTGGCGCTGGAAAACCGCATTCGCGAGGTCCCGGTGCTGGCCCCGAGAGGAAAGATACTCGAACGCGAGGGGCGGGTGATCGTGGACAACTATCCCTCGTTCTCGGCGCTGCTGCTGCGCGAAGACAACGGGGAACGGCTCTCGGCGGCGGACTATCAGAAGTATGCCGACGCGTTGCATATATCGATCGAGCAGATCAAGCAGCGCATTCGGGGATCGGCGACGCAGGGTACTCCGGTGGTGGTGAAGGACGAGGTGTCGTTCGATGAGCTCTCTTATATTGAATCGCACCGCGACCAGCTGCCGATGCTGGAGGTGATGAGCGTGAGCCGTCGCCTGTATCCCAAGAACGGGTTTGCGGCGCACCTGATCGGATATGTTGGGCAGGTGAGCGAGGCGATGCTTGACCAGCCGCAGTATGAGCTATATCAGCCGGGCGCGGTGGTGGGGCAATCGGGGCTGGAGCAGTGGTATAACGACGTGCTGATGGGGGAGGACGGTTCGCGGCGGGTGCTGGTCAATTCGACGGGCAAGGAGGTCGGCAAGCTGAATAACGTGCCAGCCGTGCCGGGGCATCCGTTGAAGACGACCATTGATCTGGACATACAGAAAGCCGCGGAAGAGGCGCTGGAGGGCAGGAACGGCGCGATTATCGCGATGGACCCGCGCACCGGCAATATTCTGGCAATGGTGAGCCGTCCGGCATTTGATCCCAATGCTTTTGCGGTGCGCATCTCGCGGCAGGATTGGAACAAACTGGTTACCGACGAGGCGCACCCGCTACTGAATAAGGCGATCCAAGCGCAGTTGGCGCCGGGGTCGGTGTTCAAGATCATCATGTCGGTGGCGGGGACGGAAGAGGGCATTGCGCAGAACCTGCACGTGAATTGCAGTGGAGGCGGCGTCTTCTACGGAAGGTATTTCAAGTGCTGGGTAACGGCGGAGCATCGCACCCACGGGGCGGTGGACCTGTCGAAGGGGATATTCCAATCCTGTGACGTGTTTTTCTATACGCTGGCGGAGAGGCTGGGAATCAGCAAGATCGCGAAGTGGGCGCACTTGTTTGGCCTGGGACATAAGACGGGCATCGATCTGGCGAACGAAGCCAGCGGGGTGATGCCGAGCGAGGAGTGGAAGCTGAGGAACTTCCGCCAGAAGTGGTTCGCCGGGGAGACCATCTCGGTGGGGATCGGTCAAGGCGCGGTGGCGACGACGCCCATTCAGCTTTTACGTGCGGTGGCCGGGGTATCGAGCGATGGAGTTCTACGGCGTCCGCGGCTGGTGGATCCGGCGGAGCTGCCGGAGGAGATGCGGCAGCGCTATATCGATAAGGCGGATGCGACCGGGGTGCCCGAGGAAGTGAAAATTCCCATTGACCAGCAGAGTTGGATGACGATCACCGATGCGATGGCGGGAGTGGTGACCCCTGGGGTTGGCACCGCGCCCAGCGCGCATTTGCAGGGAATCGATTTCGCGGGCAAGACCGGATCGGCGCAGATCCTATCGAATGCGCTGAAGGCGAAGCTCGGCGGGGGCAAGAAGTTGCGCGACAATGGATGGTTCGTGGGGGTAGCGCCGCGGCGCGATCCGGAGATCGCGGTGGTAACGCTGCTGGAGCAGGGGGAGCACGGCTACCTGGCGGCGCGAGCGGCATCGCAGGTGATCCGGGCGTATGTGGACAAGCGGCGCCTGGCGGAACACAATGCGGTGAAGACGGCGAGGGGAGTAGCGGCGGAGAAGCCAATCGAGGCGGCGGGGATATGGGGCGCGGATGCCAAGGGACAAGGCGCGGGAGGATCGTTGAATGGCGGTAGCTGGAAGATCTTGCCGGGGGTGAGAGACGGCGCGGCGGCGCTGATGTTGACTCCGGCGTACGCTGATTCGTTGCGGCATGAGCAGGAGGCGCACTGATGCGGCGCTTTGTTTCTCTACGCGATTTCGATTGGCTGCTGCTGGGGCTGGTGCTGCTGATCTGCGCGCTGGGCACGGTGGAGATTTATTCGACGACGGTGACCTCCAGGCTGGCGGACACGCACATGCATCTGAAACAAATCGAGTGGATTGTGGCGGGCTTGATGGTGATGTTCATGGTCAGCCTGATCAACTATCAGGTGCTGCTTGACAACGTCTATTGGGCCTATGGAGCGTCGGTGGCCGCATTGGTGGCGGTGCTGGCGGTGGGACAGCGGTACCTGGGCGCAAAGCGGTGGATACGCGTTCCGGGAGTAGGGCATTTTCAGCCGTCGGAGTGGGTCAAGCTGGTGTTGATCATTGCGGTGGCGAAATATTTTGCCGACCTCGCCCGTGAAGAGCTGACCTGGCCGGAGATTATCAAGGCGGGCGCAATCGTGCTCATTCCGATGGCGCTGGTGCTCAAGCAACCCGATCTGGGGACGGCGCTGACATATCTGCCTGCGTTGCTGGCGGGGCTGCTGCTGGCGGGGATAAGCTGGAAGCAGGCGACCGTGATAGTAGTGCTGGGTGCGGCATTGGTGGTCCCGGTTTGGCACTGGGGTTTGAAGCCTTACCAGAAGGCGCGCCTGACCAGCTTTATGAATCCCGAGGAGGATGCGAGAGGGTCGGGCTATCAGGTGCAGCAGTCGCTGATTGCGGTGGGATCGGGCGGGCTTTGGGGCAAGGGGGTCAAGGCTGGGACACAGACCCAGGGGCAGTTTTTGCCCATTCCTTACACGGATTTCATCTTTGCGGCCTGGAGCGAGGAGCACGGCTTCGTGGGGGCGCTGGTGATGTTGCTGCTATACTTTTTAGTATTGATGCGTTTGATCCAGAACGCACAAACCGCGCACGACCGCGGCGGCGCATTTCTCATTATGGGTGTGGTGGCGGTAATTACCTTCCAGATCCTGGTGAATGTAGGAATGGTGGTTGGCTGGATGCCGGTCACGGGCATCCCTTTGCCGCTTATGAGTTATGGGGGATCGTCGGTTTTGTTTACTTTTCTGGCGCTGGGCATGGTGATGAATGTGCGTATGCGCAGGTTTGTAAATTAGACTGTATGGCAGGAAACTTCGCGAAGCGCCGGTAGCCCGGCGGCGAAGAGAAAATTTGAGTTTTCCTCGACGGCTTTGCCGAGGGGACGAAAAGGACAACGCCGCGCACAGGAGCACGGCGAAAGTTTATAACCGGCCGCAATCGAAGAAGGGCCGGGCAGGATCCAGGATTCGAGATCAAAGACCGAGATCAAAGACAAAGATCGGAGCTATTCCGGCAAGGAAACGGCCCCCTGTAACAGTACAGTGTGTTTGGCCACAATGTCCGGAAGGCAGAGATGAGAGATGTTTGCGGACCGCAACGATCACGATAACGACACAGAAAATTCGAGCAGAAAATTCGGTGCAATATCATCGTCGCGCGGCGCGCATAGGATGCTCTCGCGTCCCGCACTCCTGAATTCCCGCCCTTCTTGATTGCTGCCTCAGCAGTGCAGGAGACAGCATGTCAAAAGAATTGTTTATCTCGACCACGCCACATGAAACCAAGGTGGCGATCGTCGAAGATGAAGAGCTTACAGAGATTTATTTCGAGCGCGAGAACGAATATACGCTCGCCGGTTCCATTTACAACGGCAAAGTGACGCGCGTGCTTCCCGGGATGCAGTCCGCATTTGTGGACATCGGCCTGGAGCGTGACGCCTTTCTGTACGTTACCGACTTTCTTGATCTGGAAGAGCAGGAAGATGACCAGGTCGATCCGGTAATGGCGAAGATCACAGGCGATCAGGCGCATGTCGCGGAGCGCAACGACCGCTCTACTGACCGCTCTGGTGATCGTTTTAGTGATCGCTCAAATCGGCAGGAGCGCGGTGGCCGGGAGCGTGAGGGGCAAGTGCGCGGCGGGCGGGGACAGCGCCCGTCGCAGTCGCAGCGCGACCTTTCGCGAGCGCCGTCAGCGCGAAAGCCCGGCGAGACCATCATCGAGGCGGATTTCACCACGGATAGCGAGGCTGAGGCTGTGGCATCGCCTGAGCGGCATCACGGTGCGATCATTCCGGAGACCGAAGCCGGCGGCGATAGCGGTGCAAGGCGCTATGAAGGGCGTCGTGGGCGTCGTCCGCGGAGTGGCGGCAGGCGCGAGTTCGAAGAGGCCAAATTCGCGGAAGATAAAGATAAAGCTGTTGAAGTGAAGCATGGGCCGTTGGCCGAGGCGAGGCCCGCGCGTGTGGAGCGGCAGCGCACGCAGTCGTCTGGAGCGGCAGAATTTGTGCTTGCGGGCGAGTCGCTGCAGAAGTACGGGGCCCCCGCGGCGGCAATGCCTGGAGAAGAGGTGAGGGCTGCGCACACGGAGGCAAATCCGCGCCATCGGCCTTCGACCGAGGTGGACCTATCGCAGATCACATCTACGGCATTCGACGGATTCAAACTTCCGGGGGAGACACTTTCGCGCTATCAGAAGCCGGCCCGAAAGGAGACCGATCAAGCGAAGGAAAGCCAAGACAAGGCGAACCAGGGCGCGGTGCAGCCTGACGCCTCAGCATCGGTGAGGAGTGAGCCGGATGTTGCTCGCTTCGTCTGGCGACGCAAGATAAAAAAGCAGGAGCTCGAGGATGATCTTGCGGAAGAAGCCGAGTCGTCAGCGGAGCCGACGGCAATGTTTCCGGCTGAATCCCATGACGATGAAGAGCGGAATGCGCGAGGGGAGACGACGAATGTGGAAGTCGCGACTGCCGCTTCAAGTGAAACCCCTCAGACTGAAGCCACAGGTGAAAGTGAGGCCGCGCAGGAGGTTGCGGCACAATCGGTGGCGGTGGCCGAAGAGACCAACGGCAACGAGGCGCATAGCTTCGAGCCGGGCAGCGGAGATATCGAAGAGGTGGAGGAGGAGTTCCAGGAGGACGATTTCGACGGTATCGGGGCCGCTGAATATGCCGAAGATGAGTTCTCGGTTGAAGAGATGGAAGAAGAGACATTGAGCGGCCCATCGGAAGACCTGGTAGCGGCGGTGGCGCGTGCGGCTTCCGCGAACCACATCGGGGACGAGACGGAAGAGGCAGAGGAGGGAGAGCACAAGCCGGAGTTCGTAGGCGTGTTCACCGAAGCCGATTTCACCGGTGGAAGCGAGGTCGAGGACGAAGAGGAAGAGAGCGGAAGCACGGGAACACAGCCCCGCGAACGGCGAGGCCGGCAGCAGCGTGGCCGCCGTCCCATGCAAGGACGCAAGAACATACAAAGCCATTCGTTGCCTACTATCTCTGATCTGCTCAAAGAAGGCCAAGAGGTGCTGGTGCAGATTGCGAAAGAGCCGATGGCGAAAAAGGGAGCGCGCATTACCAGCCACATCGCATTGCCGGGGCGCTTTCTGGTGTTCATGCCAACCGTCAACCACATCGGGGTATCGCGCAAGATCGGCAGCGATGAAGAGCGGATGCGGCTGAAGCGCATTCTGTTGAGCGAAAAAGGAGACGCGCATGGCGGGTTCATTGTGCGCACGGCGGCGGCGAATGCAGGCGAAGAGGACCTGCGCGCCGACATTCGCTTCCTCATCAATTTGTGGAATGAGATCAAGCACCGGGCGGAGTCCGGGAAATCGCCGGCGCTGATTTATCACGATCTCAATCTGGTGGAACGGGTGCTGCGCGATCAGGTGAGCAACAGCTTTTCCGCGATCTGGGTCGATTCCGAGCAGGAATACGAGCGTATTGTGCGCTTTCTCTCGCGCTTTCAGCCGGCGATGGTCAAGCGGGTGAAGCTCTATACCAAGGAGCTGCCGCTGTACGAGCAGTTCGGCATTCAAGAGGAGATCAATAAGGGGCTGAAGTCGAAGGTGTGGCTGAAGTCCGGCGGATATATCGTCATCAACCAGACCGAGGCGCTGGTGGCGATCGACATCAACACCGGCAAGTACGTGGGCAAGACCGCGCGCCTTGAAGACACCATCGTCAAGACAAACATTGACGCGATCCAGGAGATCGTGCGCCAGATACGGCTGCGCGACCTGGGCGGCATCATCGTCATCGACTTCATCGACATGGATGAACGCAGGAACCGCCAGAAGGTGATGATCGCGCTGGAAGAGGCGCTCAAGTCGGACCGAGCCCCCTCGAAGGTGCTTCAGTTCAACGACTTTGGAC